>CALLAV010000234.1 GCA_938001995.1 uncultured Amylibacter sp.
GACAG
Source organism: uncultured Amylibacter sp. (assembly GCA_938001995.1). Classification (GTDB taxonomy): domain Bacteria; phylum Pseudomonadota; class Alphaproteobacteria; order Rhodobacterales; family Rhodobacteraceae; genus Amylibacter. Next base: position 6 of record CALLAV010000234.1, read on the forward strand.
CACACGCCTTAAGATTGAAACAGCGCTCGAACAATTTGATTATCGTCCAAACCTTTTTGCGATGAATCAGAACCGAAAGTTAACCAAAACCATTGGTATTCTGGTCCCGTATTTGGCCGACCCATTCTTTGCTGAAATGGTGCGGATGATCGAACGTAATTGCATCGAAGCGGGATTTTGGCCCATCGTTTTCAGCGCCCACGGCGAGCAAGATTTAGAGAATAACGCACTGGAAACCTTGGCGTCGTTGCGCCCAGCTGGGGCGTTGATTGCGCCGCTGGGGCGCAGTTCTGATATCGCCAGTGTGGAACGGTTTGCCAACGAAGTCCCCACCGTTGTTTTTGACAGTAATTTGGATGTGGGAAAGGCGTTTGTTGGCTCAAATAACCCACAAAGTATTGATTTAATTGTTGATTACCTGTGCGAAACGGGTGAGCCACCGTGTTTCTTTGAAATGCCTCCAGTCAATCCGAACGCCAATAAACGGCGCAGTGCCTACATTAATTCTATGGAACGTCTGGGGCATGAACCCCATGTTGTGCAGATCAAAGGGCAGGGCTGGGAGTTTGAGCGAATCGGCCATGACGCGGGGATGCAATTGATATCGGACCGGCAATTGCCGTCTGACACTGTGCTGTGCAGTAACGACCGGTTGGCGATTGGCCTGATCTCTGCCGCGTATCAAAAAGGGATGCGTGTAGGGCGAGGAGAGGACTGTGCGATGCGCATTGCTGGTCATGATGACCACCCTTGGTCGCAGTTCACCTGTCCGCCGTTAACCACTGTTGCGCAAGACTATTCTGCGATTGTTACCCAAAGTCTGCAAACTTTGTTCGAAGTAATTGATGCCGGAGATGACGTTGCTGAACGCTCCGAGGTTTTGTTCGATGGACGGCTTGTTCTGCGGTCATCGGCGTAAGGCATCGGCGATCCAAAACTTTACGTGCGTAAATTTTTGTTGACTCTGTTTTCAAATTGCCCAAAAACTAGTCTGTGTAAAAATGGGAGGACGTCATGTCTATTAAACGCACGCTGCTGAACACAGCAGTTGGCTTCGGTCTTGTTGCTGGACTCGCATCCACAGCTTTGGCTGAAGACGAACTGACAATCGCGATCGTAAACAACGGTCACATGATCAACATGCAAAAAGTTGCCGAAGCATACACTGCCGAAACAGGTGTAAAGCTGAACTGGGTTTCTTTGGAAGAAGGCGTTCTGCGCGAGCAGGTTACGTCCGACACGGCCACAGGTGGTGGCCAGTACGACATCATTAACATCGGCATGCAAGAAGCACCAATCTGGGGCGCAGCAGGCTGGATCGAAGAGCTGAACTTCAGCGCGGAATATGACGTTGACGATATGCTGGCTGCTATGCGCAACGGCTTGTCTGCAAACGGCAAACTGTATGCGGCACCATTCTACGGCGAATCGTCAATGGTTATGTACCGCAAAGATTTGACAGACGCTGCTGGTGTTGTTGTTCGTGACAACGACAGCTGGGCGAACATCAAAGGCGCTGCCATGGCAATGCACGACCCAGACAACGGCGTTTACGGCGCATGTCTGCGTGGTAAGCCAGGTTGGGGCGACAACATGGCGTTCATCACAACTATGGTGAACTCTTTCGGCGGTGCATGGTTTGACAAAGACATGAAACCAGCGCTCAACACTGCTGCTTGGAACGAAGCCATCAACTTTTACGTTGATCTGCTGGGCAACTACGGACCTCCAGGTTCAGAAGGCAACTCCTTCAACGAGATCTTGGCTTTGTACAACGAAGGCAAATGCGGCATGTGGATTGATGCCACAATCGCAGCGTCCTTCTTGACTGTTGACGGTGTGGCTTACGCACAGTCCCCGAACGCTGGTAACCCAGTGGGCGCGAACTGGTTGTGGGCGTGGGCAATGGCTGTTCCAGCTGGCTCCCCGAACGCAGAAGAGGCCAAGAAATTCATCGAATGGGCGACGTCTAAAGAGTACATCAAAGCTGTAGGTAACCACCCAGACTTCGGTTGGGGATCTGTTCCAACAGGCACACGTACTTCCACATATGCGATCCCTGAGTTCCAAGCAGCCGCTGGTTTTGCCGCAGCTGAAATGGCAGCGATCGATAGTGCAGCGCCAGCCGCAACAGACATCAAACCATACGTTGGTGTTCAGTTTGCAGCGATCCCAGAATTCCCAGAAGTGGGTTCTGCGGTAGCACAAGAAATGGCAGCAGCCCTTTCCGGTGCGAAATCTGTTGAAGACGCTTTGGCCGCTGCACAATCTGCTGCAGAAGCCATTATGAAAGAAGCGGGCTACTACGAATAAGCGCTTCTACCAAAATACGGAGGGACCAGCGTGTCTGGTCTCTCCATCCGAATTTCTCGTTGCTTTACGTGGCCTAAATTTCGCGCCAGACTGACAACGATCCGCTCGCCGATCCCTGATCAACCAAATGACAAAGCGATGACCATGTCGCTGGAGTGCTACAGTTATGTCTAACAGAAAGCTTCCACGCCTGCTTCAAACGCCCGCGGTTTTGCTGCTGCTGATTTGGATGCTGGTGCCACTCGGGCTTACGCTCTACTTCTCTTTTATTCGCTACGTGTTGAACAGCTTGCGCAAACCGGAATGGACGACACCTTCCATTAGCAACTGGCGCGGTTTTGGGAACTATGAATACGTTCTGAACTCCAAGGATTTCATCCTTGCGATCCAAAACAGCCTTTTCATTGTGTGCAGCATTTTGTTCCTGACGGTGATCCTCGGTATTCTGATTGCCGTGTTGATCAACAAAGCCTTTGCTGGCCGTGGTATCGTCCGTGTTCTGCTGATCTCGCCTTTCTTTGTCATGCCTGCGGTGAACGCCGTTCTGTGGATCAACATGATCCTTGATCCCGTGCTCGGGCTTCAGGGCCTAGGGGTGCAGGGCCTTAATGGCCTAATCGCATCCTTACAAAGCGCCCCCGGTGTTGGTTGGTTTTTCTCGCTTTGGCCGCAATTCGAGCCGATTTCCTTTCGTGCGTCACAAACCTCTGCTTATGCGGTGATTATCATGGTGACGTGGCAGTGGACCCCATTTGCAGTGCTGATCTTTATGACGTCGCTGCAATCCGAAGACGAACAATGCAAAGAGGCCGCCATTTTGGACGGGGCAGGGGCTTGGTCGCAATTCCGCTTTCTGACGCTGCCACACCTAGGCCGTCCAATCGCCATTGTGGTGATGATCCAAGCGATCTTCCATCTGTCGCTTTATGCGGAAATCGAAATTGTCAGCCGTGGCAACGGGAACAAAAACCTACCCTACTTGATTGGTGAATTTGCCAACAACAACATCGGGGCCGCCAGTGCCACAGGCATCTTTGCGGTCATACTCGCCAACATCGTAGCCATCTTTTTGCTGCGCATGGTTGGCAAGACGTTAATGGAATAGAGGAATAGATCATGGCAATTGTTGCAAGCTCCTCAAGATTTGGACGACAGGCCCGCACAGTGGCTGCATGGGCGGTGGGGCTGTTGTTCTTCTTTCCGATCTTCTGGCTGGTGTTGACCAGTTTCAAAACCGACGCGGATGCAGTGAAGCCAGAGTTTCTGATCTTCTTCACGCCGACGCTCGAAAATTATCTCAACATGACCGAGAACTATGACTATTGGCGCTTTGCCACCAACTCGGTCATTACGTCGGTTCTGGCCACGATTTTCGCGCTGTTTGTCGGTATTCCAGCGGCTTATGCCATGGCGTTTAACCCGACGCACCGCACCAAGGATGTGTTGATGTGGATGCTCTCTACCAAGATGCTGCCAGCGGCTGCGGTTCTGTATCCGATGACGTTTATCACCAAAAGCATGGGCCTGTTTGATACGCATTTCATGGTGGTGTTGGTATTGTGCCTGATCAACCTGCCTATCGTGATCTGGATGCTGTTCACCTACTTCAAAGAGATCCCGAAAGAGATCATCGAGGCGGGTCAAATGGACGGTGTGAACACATGGGGCGAGATTAAGGAAATCCTGATCCCGCTCGCATGGGGGGGGATCGCGTCCACGGCGCTGTTGTGTTTCATCTTTTGCTGGAACGAAGCGTATTGGACCGTGCGTCTTACCACAACGGAGGCCGCGACATTGTCAAAACTCATCGAAGGCAACCGCGCACCAGAGGGCCTGTTTTTTGGTCGCCTGTCCGCCGTATCTGCCGCCGCCGTTGGCCCGATCGTTGTGCTCGGCTGGTTCTGTCAAAAGCAATTGGTCCAAGGCCTGACCTTTGGCGCAGTAAAATAGGAAACGGATCATGGGAAGCATTCAGCTAAAACAAGTTCAAAAGAAGTTTGGCGAAACCGAAGTCATTCCGCCACTGGACCTGACCATTGAAGATGGCGAATTTGTTGTCTTTGTTGGCCCTTCGGGGTGTGGGAAATCCACTCTGCTGCGCCTTATTGCGGGGCTAGAGGAAACCACATCAGGCACCATCGAAATTGACGGTGGTGATGCGACCGCTGTGCCGCCGTCCAAGCGTGGTCTGGCGATGGTATTCCAATCCTACGCCCTATATCCGCACATGTCGGTGCGCAAAAACATCGCCTTTCCGCTGCGCATGGCAAAGATGAGCCAGACCGAACAGAATGAACGGATCGAGGCCGCTGCAAGCGCGCTGAACCTGACGGACTATCTGGATCGTCGTCCAGGTCAACTGTCGGGCGGGCAACGCCAGCGGGTTGCAATTGGGCGTGCCATTGTGCGTGAACCTTCCGCGTTTCTGTTCGACGAACCGCTGTCTAACCTTGATGCGGCCCTGCGTGTTGGGATGCGGATGGAAATCTCAGAACTCCATAAGAAGCTCGCAACAACAATGGTTTACGTGACGCACGATCAGGTTGAAGCCATGACAATGGCCGATAAGATTGTGGTGCTGCAAGCAGGCGTCATCGAACAAGTGGGCAGCCCGCTAGAACTGTATCATACACCGCGCAACCTGTTTGTAGCGGGCTTTATCGGCAGCCCAAAAATGAACCTGATTGCAGGCTCCGAGGCTGAAAAGCTGGGCGCACACACCATCGGCGTGCGACCCGAACATATCGACGTCTCTAAAACCGAGGGTCAGTGGAAAGGCACTGTTGGTGTAGCGGAACATCTTGGTTCTGATACCTTTATTCACATCCACGGTATCGAAGGCTGTGATCCTTTAACGGTCCGTGCAGCAGGGGACGTAGATGTGAAATACGGCGATACAGTTTACCTGACACCTAACGCTGCGTTGATTCATAAGTTCGGTCCAGACGGGCTGCGCATGTCATGAAGGCATTGGACGGCAAAGTGGTATTCGTAACAGGGGGCGCACGCGGAATTGGGCGGGCCATCTGCGAAGCCATGGCAGCCGCTGGCGCGAAGGTTGTTGTTTCGGATTTGAATGCGGAAGATGCGGCGCAAACAGCCAAAGCCATCGACGGGTTGGCTGTTGCGCTTGATGTCACGGATTTCGCTAGTATTACCGCGCGGATGGCAGAGGTCGAAGAAACTCTCGGCGGGATCGATATCCTTGTGAACAATGCGGGTATTTTCAACATGGCGTCCATCGGCAAAATCACACCCGAAGATTATCGCCGCCAATACGACGTAAATGTGGGTGGAACGATCTTTGCCTGCCAAGCCGTGATTCCAGCGATGAAGCGGCGCGGTGGCGGTGCGATCATAAACTTTTCCAGCCAAGCAGGGCGGCGCGGTGAGCCGAATGTGACTGTCTATTGCTCTACCAAAGCGGCGGTGATTTCGGTCACGCAATCGCTGGCCAAAGAACTTGCAGCAGACAACATCCGTGTTAACGCCGTGGCTCCGGGTGTGATCGACACGCCGATGTGGGACGTGGTCGACGCGCAATTCGCAGAGTACGAAAACAAACCCATCGGCCAAAAGAAACGCGAGGTGGGCGAAGCTGTACCGCTTGGCCGCATGGGTGATCCGCGCGATGTGGCTGACCCTTGTGTGTTCCTCGCGTCCGACGCAGCACGCTACATCACGGGGCAAACGCTGAATGTCGATGGCGGTAATTGGGTAAGCTGATGTTGGACACGCTGCAAAAACTCTCAAACGGGACGCTACAGGACTTGCCCAGCGATGTGTCTAGCCCGACCTATGATCGCGCTGCACTGAAAGCGGGTATCGTACACATCGGTCTTGGCAATTTCCACCGCGCCCATCAAGCGTGGTATCTACACCGTTTGATGCAGCAAGGCCTGGCGCTTGATTGGGCGATTATTGGGGCAGGGGTGCGCCCTGCGGACGCCGTGCAACGTGATCACCTTGCAGCGCAAGATTACCTCACCACGTTGATCGAACTTGATCCCAAAGGCCGCTCTGCCGAGGTAACAGGCTCCATGATCGGCTTTGTGCCTGTGGCAGACGAAAATGGGCCTTTGATCGCGCAAATGGCTGATCCTGCCATTCGTATTGTTGCGCTGACTGTCACCGAAGGGGGCTATTATATTGACCCTGTCAGCCACACGTTTGACGCGGATCATGCTGACATCCGACACGATGCCGCGCACCCTGATCGCCCGCGAACGGCCTTTGGCGCAATGATCGCCGCGCTGGGAAAACGGCGCAGCGATGGCAGCGGTCCGTTCACAGCTCAAAGCTGCGATAACCTGCAAGGCAACGGCAATATCCTGCGCCAAACGCTGGTGTCGCTGGCGCGGCTGTCTGATCCTGATTTGGCAAATTGGATAGATCAAAATTGCACCTTCCCAAATTCCATGGTCGATTGCATCGTGCCCGCTACAGGCCCCAAAGAGCTGGATTTGGTGCGCGGTTTCGGGATCGAGGATGCGGCGCCTGTGACCCACGAAAACTTTCGCCAATGGGTTATCGAAGACGATTTTTGCGCAGGGCGTCCTGATTGGGACAAGGTTGGCGCGACATTTACGGATGATGTGCACGCTTTTGAGGCAATGAAGATCCGTATCTTGAATGGCGGTCATCAACTGATTTCCAACGCAGGTGAAGTGCTGTCAATCGAGTTCGTCTCGGACTGTATGTCCCACCCATTGATCGGTGATTTCTTTCGCAAGGTAGCGCGGAGCGAAATTGCGCCACAGGTCGGTTCTGTGCCCAACATGACGCCAGCGGCCTATGTGGATCAAATCGACACGCGGTTTTCCAACCCCGAGATTATCGACACAGTGCGCCGCGTCGCTTTTGATGGATCATCGCGGCACACGGGGTTTGTTTTGCCAGTTCTGCGCGATGCTTTGGCTGCTGGTACGGACTGCGACGGGCTGATCTTGTCCCAAGCGATTTGGGCGCGCATGTGCGAAGGTACGCGCGAAGACGGCCGCTCAATCGCGCCGAACGATCCCATTTGGGACAAGCTGAACGGGGCCGCAATTGCTGCGAAAACGGACCCAAATGCATGGCTGGAGCAGCGGGAGATTTACGGTGACTTAGCAGGCAATGCCCTTGTTCAAGACAGGTTTGCCCATTGGTTGTTCCTGATCTGGCGTGACGGGTTGGACGCAGCATTGCACGCGTATTTGCGCCCATAGCCGATTTGGTTAATCACGGGCGAGGGGGCAGGGGTCCCAACTGAATAAGGTCGTGCTTTTCAAACGTCTTTTGCATCAAGGTCTCGTCGGCAAAGTCTTCGTCAGAAAATTCGGCAATTTCAGCGAGATATTTGTCAAAGCCGGAGGGTTGGAAAATCATCAACATTTTCGACGTGGTAAACCCATTCGACAGTGTACAGGCGTGTTCAACATTCGCGGGCACGTGTATGCAAGCACCCGGTTTTGCGGTGATCCAATCACCCTCGATGTAAAAATCAACACTCCCTTCAAGCACATAAAATGTTTCCGCATGATGCACATGTTTGTGCAGTCCAAGCGCGAAGTCTTCTTTCAGATTGTCCTCCATCAAAGTGTATTTGCCATCGGTGTCTTCAGCAGAGATTTTTACAAATGTATGATCCGACGCCCATTGGTAGTTTGTCCCTTCTCCAGGTTCTAAGTACTTGTAACGTTTTGTCATTTTTTCATGCTCCGTTTGTAAATTGAGTGTGGGCCGCTCAGTCTAAGATCTGGCGCAGCTCTTTTGGCGTGCGTATGCCAACCAGGATGCCCATTTCGGCCTCTCCTGTTTTGGTGTCCCAAGACAAAATTTCCGCATCTGTGACCGTGGTTTGCTGATTGTTGCGCCGTGTCCATTTTTGGAAAAGCTGCTCCATCCTATCCCGCTGGTTTTGAAAGGCAGGATCGCGTCCCAGATCGAAAAATTCTTGTGGATCGGTTTGCACATCATAAAGCATTGGATCAAAGCCTTCGGCAAAGATGTATTTCCAGCGCCCGTCAAAGATCATGGTCAGCCGCGCGTCATCAAGGGGCACGTTCAAACGCTTGCGCACATCGCGCATGGCGTAGTCGTATTCCGACACCACAAAATCGCGCAGCCTGTTGGTTTTCCCGTGTAACACAGGCAAAAGCGAATGCCCCTCGAGCAGCCGCGGCTTTGCCTCACCGCCAAAGTGATCGAGCAAAGTTGGCGCCACATCAATCGCTTCTACCAGCATATCAGTGCTGGTGCCCCGCGTGGCATCTGCACGTGGGTCAGGGTCCACTACAATGATTGGTACACGGGCAGAGGCATCGTGGAACAACTCCTTTTCTCCCATCCAATGATCGCCAAGATAATCGCCGTGATCGGATGTAAAGATGATGAGCGTGTCTTCCAGAAAACCGTCCTTGTCCAAAAAATGCATCAAGGTTCCGATTTGATCGTCAATCTGTTTGATCAACCCCATATACCCCGTCAGCACCGTTTCCCGTGTGTCGTTATCGCAAAAAGATTTCGACACTTGTTCGTTCATAAATTCGGCGAACACGGGGTTCGGGTTTTCGCGCTCAGCCGCGTGTCGCGATACAGGTAGATGCGTTTCGGGGCCGTACATATCATTGTACGGGGCAGGGGCGATATAGGGCCAATGGGGTTTAATGTAGCTAAGATGCAGACACCACGGCGTATCTCCTGCTTCGGTTATGAAATCCATCGCGCGACGGGTCAGGTAAGGTGTTTCTGAATCGGGTTCGGCCACGCGCGCGGGCTTATTCGAATTCTCAAGATACCAGCCACTTAGGATGTTACCGTCGTCATCTTCGGCGCTGTTGGCGACGGTGTGCCAAGGGTTTTCATCGGACCAGCCTCTGGCGCGCAAATAGTGGTTGTATTGGGAATTTTGCGGGAAGTTTTGCGGCTGTGGGTGAATGCCATCGTCGCGATCAAAGGGTTCAAAGCCACCGTTTGCGTGGCGAATACCTTCGGGGCTATCGCTCTGGATTCCAAGACGCATCATGCCTTTGATATCCGCGAAAACATGGGTTTTGCCGCAGACAGCCGTTCGCACACCAAGTGGTCGCAAGTGATCCCCAATCGTTTGTTCCCCGACCTTTAAAGGATAGCTGTTCCAAGATGCCCCATGGGAGCTGACATACCTCCCTGTGTAACATGACATGCGCGATGGCCCACAGATCGGCGATTGCACATAGCCGCGTGTAAACAACATGCCACGCTTTGCCAAAGCGTCGATATGGGGTGTTTTTAGGTGCGGATGCCCTGTGCAAGACAGGTAATCCCAGCGCAGTTGATCGCACATAATATACAAAGCATTTTTTGCCATAGAGCGTGATCCAATAGGGGTGCGTTTTGCCCAGAAAGAACATGGCGGGCTGCGATGCTGCAACAAAAATATTGTTGCCCATCAAAAGATTTACTATGGGTAAGGAATGAAACGTATGCCCCCTTTAAATGCTCTTCGCACCTTTGAGGCCGCCGCACGCAACGGTAACTTTGTCAAAGCAGGCGAAGAATTGAACGTCAGCTCGGCTGCCGTCAGCCTGCAAATAAGAAACTTGGAAAAGCACTTGGGAAAGACCCTGTTCTTGCGACGCGGCAATCGCATTTTCTTGACCGACGCCGGGGAGACGCTGTTCCCAAGTCTTGCTTCTGCCTTCGACGAAATCTCACAAACTGTCGATCTGATGCAGAACAAAGAACAGGTCCCACGGCTCGTGATTTCAGTTCTGCCAGATCTTGCGGCCAGTTGGATTTTCCCAAGGCTCGCCGAATGGCGCGCGATAAGCGGGTCGGGCGTCTTTGTGCGATTTGAAGATGATCCCGTGGATTTACTGGGCCATGGTGTCAATCTGCGCCTGACCTATGGCTCTGCTTCTTATGAGGATTTGAACAAAATCCCACTATTTTCAGCCGATATGATTGCTGTATGCGCCCCAAGTTTTCTGGCCAAGATTAGCGACGCCGATCTGAACATCAACACCATGCCAGAGCAGTTTTTCATTCATGTCGAATCCCGTCACTTTTTGGGCAGCATGCCTGATTGGAATGCTTGGTTTAAATCTCACGGTGGGCGTGTGTCCCCGAATGAGGCAAACGGCCTAAAGATCAGCCACCTTTCCCCTGCGATCATTGCAGCGAAGAATGGGGACGGGGTTTTGTTGGTGGCAAAAGCGGTCATTTCCAAGGATCTGGAAAGCGGTCGGCTTGTGCAATTGTCGGACCTCGAAATGCTGTCGCACAATGCGTATACCGCCATTGTGCCGCGCACAAAGCGGAATCATGGGCCCACCAACAGCCTGTTGAATTTCCTCAAAGACTCCACAAGCCGGCCCTAGTTTTCATATAGTAAGTCTAGAGTAAAATTGGCGTCTGGATACAGTTTTCCTTTCGATAAGAAAGGTTTTTTCGGGTTGTTGATCGCGTCAGCTGGTCGCTAGGCTTGGGGCGTCTTCTGCCGCTCGTTTCCCTCCTTGAACCGATCCAATCACGAGAGTGCCGGTTCAATGACACCTGCGCACGTGACCCGAATGTTTGATCAGCCAAGGAAAGTGATACTCGAAATGACACACACTCCACCCGCCAAACGCCACAGCGCACTCACCGCTTATGTGAAGGATTGCCAAGCAGGAAAACTCAGCCGTCGCGAGTTTTTGTCCCGTGCTACCGCGCTCGGTCTTGCGACGCCTTTGGCGTATGGTCTGATCGGATTGCAGACACCTTCAAAAGCGCAAACACCAAAAATGGGCGGTACGTTGCGGATCGAAATGCCTGTAAAAGCGTCTAAAGAACCGCGCACGTTTGATTGGCCCGAACTTGCGAACATCACCCGTGGTTGCCTTGAATATCTGGTGCAAAACGAACGGGACGGCAGCTTTACCCCTGTTCTGTTAGAAGGCTGGAGCG
>CALLAV010000235.1 GCA_938001995.1 uncultured Amylibacter sp.
AAATTTCCGTAGCACCATAAGATTTCGTCAGGTTTTCAAGCTTAATCTCAGCCATCTTCACGTCCTATGTATCGGTTTCTGTCAGGCCTTGCACAAACAGTTTTTGCATGGCGATGACGACAAAAATGGGTGGGATCATTGCCAGCATGGCTGTCATCATAATGATGTTCCATTGCGGCGATTGTTCAGCAGCCTCCAACATTTGTTTGATGCTGACAACGATGGTGGTCATGTCGCTGTCTGTGGTGATCAGCAAAGGCCAAAGGTATTGGTTCCAGCCGTAAATAAAGAGGATCACGAACAGGGCGGCGATGTTGGTGCGCGAGAGCGGGATCAGGATGTCCCAGAAGAAACGCAAGGGACCCGCACCGTCGATCCGCGCGCTTTCAAGCATTTCATCGGGGATGGTCAAGAAGACTTGGCGGAACATGAAAGTTGCGGTGGCGGATGCGATCAGCGGCACGGACAGGCCCCAGTAGCTGTTAAGGAGGCCGAGGTTGGCGACCACTTCGAAGGTGGGCAAGATGCGCACCTCTACGGGCAGCATAAGGGTAAGGAAGATCATCCAGAAAAAGCCCATGCGAAATGGGAATTTGAAGTAGACGATGGCGAAGGCAGAAAGGAGCGAGATGACGATCTTACCCGCCGCAATAGAGAGGGCCATCACAAGCGAGTTTAGCAACATGCGCCAGACGGGTGTGATTTCATTGCCCGACAGGCCACTGCCAAACAGGGTGCGTTTGAAGTTTTCCCAGAAATGACCGCCCGGCATCATGGGAATGGGGGCTTGGGTCATGCGGATTTCATCGTGGCTGGCGGCGACAAAGGTGATCCAGATTGGCAAGGCAATCATGATCACGCCAAGGATTAGCACGATGTGGGTGATCACGTTCAGGATGGGGCGATGTTCAACCATTAGTATTCCACCTTCTTTTCAACGTAGCGGAACTGCACCACGGTCATGATAATCACGATGAACATTAGGATCACGGATTGTGCCGCTGATCCCCCCAGATCAAGGCCGACAAAGCCGTCGTTGTAGACTTTGTAGACGAGGATCGTTGTGGCGTTGGCGGGACCGCCTTGTGTGACGGCATGGATAATGCCGAAGGTGTCAAAGAACGCGTAGACGATGTTGATCACCAGCAGAAAGAATGTCGTGGGGGACACAAGCGGGAAGGTGATGGTCCAAAAGCGGCGCATGGGGCCTGCGCCGTCGATGGCGGCGGCCTCGATCACGGATTTGGGGATGGATTGCATGGCGGCGAGGTAAAAGAGGAAGTTATAGGCGATTTGCTTCCACGCGGCGGCGGCGACAACCAATCCCATGGCTTGCCCGCCATTGAGGTAATGGTTCCAGTCGATGTTTATTTTTTCCAGCAAGAAGGGAAAGATGCCGAGTGTGGGGTTGAACATGAACACCCAAAGTGCGCCCGCAAGCACAGGGGCCACGGCGTAGGGCCAGATCAGGAGTGTGCGATATGCACCAGCACCTTTGATCACCCGTTCGGCAAAGCCAGCAAGCACCAGTGCGATGGACATGGCAAGGGCCGCGACAAGGGTGGAAAAGACGGCGGTGCGCCAGAAGGTTTGTAGATAGATTTCATCGTCAAACAGGATTTCGAAGTTTTCGAACCAAACAAATTCACTGGAGAGGCCAAAGGCGTCTTCGATCAGGAAACTTTGGTAAAGCGCCTGTCCTGCGGGCCACATAAAAAAGACCAGCGTGACCGCGATCTGGGGGGCAACCAACAGAAATGGCAGAAGAATTTTGTTAAAGTGAACACGCTTGAGCATGTGGTTGTCCGAACAAATTAGGCAGCGATCAGAGCAATATTGCCCCAGACGTGGTCCGGGGCAATATGTGTTTTGGTGTGGATTACTTCACAGAGCGTTCAAACTTGCGCAGCAGATCGTTTCCGCGCGATGCCGCAGAATCAAGCGCCTCTTTTGCGGTTTTTGATCCGCCCCAGATGGCTTCCATTTCTTCATTGATCACGTCGCGCACCTGCACGAAGTTCCCAAAGCGCACGCCACGAGAGTTTGCTGTTGGCGTGTTCAAGCTCAGCTGTTGGATGGCAGTGTCTGTGCCGGGGTTTGTGTTATAGAAGCCTTGCTCTTTGGACAGTTCATAGGCCGCCGTTGTGATCGGCACATAGCCTGTTTCCTGATGCCACCATGCTTGGACTTCAGGGGAGGACAGGTAGGTCATGAACTTGGCCACGCCTTTGTATTCCTCATCCTCGTGTCCAGCGAGCGCCCAGAGTGTTGCCCCACCGATGATGGAGTTTTGCGGCGCATCTGCAACGGCAGTGTCGAGTGGCAGCATGGTTTGTTTGAAATCAAACTTCGCTTGGGACACCATGGAGCCGTAATAGGCAGAGGAATTCATCCACATGCCGCATTCACCGTTTGTAAACATGGGCAAGCTGTCGCCGCGGCGGCCTGCATAGACGAAGGAGCCGTCCGCAGACATCGATGCGATATCATCCAAGCGGGCGGTGACCTGATCGTTGTTGAAGGTGAATTCCGTGTCAAACCCCGCAAAGCCGTTTTCTTTTGTGCCCATTGGAATGTTGTGCCATGCGGAATAGTTTTCGAGCATGACCCATGATTGCCAGCCAAAAGAGACGCCGCATTTCATGCCGTTGCCGACAAGTGCTTTGGCTGCGGATTTCACATCATCCCATGTTTTTGGCACGTCAACGCCAGCGGCCTTTAATGCGTCTGCGTTGTACCACAAAACAGGGGTGGAGCTGTTGAACGGCATCGACAGCAGTTCGCCTTCTGGTGTTTGGTAGTATGAGATCACAGCCGGAAGATAATCAGACTTATCAAACGCTTCGCCCGCGTCCTTCATCAACTGTTCCATCGGATAGACCGCACCTTTGGCGGCCATCATAGTTGCGGTACCCACTTCGAACACCTGCACGATATGGGGGTGTTGTTTGGCACGGAACCCCGCAATCGCGGCAGTCATGGTTTCGGTGTAGTTGCCCTTGTAGACAGGCACCACCTTATAGTCGGGTTGCGTGGCGTTGAAATCAGCGGCGATTTTGTCAACGCGTTCGCCGTTAGCGCCGCCCATTGCGTGCCACCACTGGACCTCGACTTCGGCGTAGGCCGCCGTGGACAAAGACAAAGCGCCGACAGCCAGCGCTGAACTTAGAATTGAGTGTTTCATTGTTAAAGCCTCCCAGAAAATTCGTAAGCAGCGCCTTTAGAGACGCTGTTTGTAACAGTCCAAAGAAGGTTACATAACAATTTGATAATTCAAAGCAATTTTTCGGGTTTAAAAATTAACATTCTATTATACTTTGCTTGGGCGGATGTGCGTAAAAAAGAACGCCGCGTCACAAAGGGTAAGTCGTTGAAATTTCAGCTAAGACAACTGGAGGCATTTAATGCCTTGGCGCAAACAGGGTCCATTACACGGGTCGCCAAGGCGCTAAAGATATCACAGCCTGCCGCAAGTCGGTTGCTGTCGGACTTTGGAAAGAGCGTTGAATTTGACCTCTTTAAGCGGGAAGGCGGGCGATTGGTGCTGACGAGCGAATCGAACCACATGCTGCCCGAGGTACGCCGCATCCTTGAAGGGCTAGAGCATCTGAGCGACTTGAAGCAGAATCTTTCAAACCAAACAGCAGGACATCTACGCATTGCCTGCCTACCAGGATTTGCCACAAGTCATTTGCCGAGCGTTCTAAGCAAGTTTTTGGCGCAACGGCCAGGGGTCACTGTGACCCTCGAACCCGACCGCCCCGAAAGAATCCAAGAATGGGTAATCGGCCAACAATACGATTGTGGCATTACGGATGGTTTCACTGAGCACCCTGCGCTGCAATCAACAGACCTGTTCATCCGATCTGTATGTATTCTTCCACAAGGCCACCCTTTAAGAGTGAAAACGCAGATTACGCCCGAAGATTTGGCCGATGAAAAAATGATCCACACGCGGCGTGATAGTCGGTTCTATTCGCATTTGTCTCACGCGTTCACCAGTTGCGGGTTGTCATTAAAGACATGGATAGAAGTGCGGCAATTTTCGACCGCTTGCAGAGTTATTCAGGAAGGCCAAGGCGCGGCGGTCATCAGCGCGCTAGATGCCGAACAGTATCGAGACAAAGGATTGGTTATTCGCGCCTTTGCTCCTAAAATCTCTCATCGAGTTTCCTTATTACTGCTTAAGAACGCTCAACCCTCAGAACTTACCAAGGATTTTCTTTCTACTTTTCAGGAAAGTTTGGAGCCGTTCATGGAAGAAGGTTAATCACTGGGTCCAGTTTTCGGAAACGCAAAAAGTTGCGCCCGAAATTTAGCCCATAGCTGATATCGGAGTGTTTTTCACACGCCGTGCCACGACTTTCGCATAGCAGACGTTTATTGATTTTTATATTTTCACGGTGCTAGGAAGCCACTCAATATTTTATTGAATAGTTCTGGTTTCTCCAAATGCGGTGCATGAGCACAGTCGGGAATGACAGCGAGACTGGTACTAGGAATAGATTGCCACAATTGTTCGATCTGGCTCCAAGTATAGGTACGGTCGTTGTCGCCCCAAATCACGAGTGTTCGAGCCTGGATTTGAGGTAGGTAGGCCACTCCATTCCATGTGCTCATCGC
>CALLAV010000236.1 GCA_938001995.1 uncultured Amylibacter sp.
GCCGCCGTCTCCGCTGCACTCATCGGCAAGGTTTCGCTGCGCACCGTCACATCAAAATGCTTGCGCGCCTCATCCAAAACCGCATCAGGCAAAGGCCGCGTGACGTATAAACTGGGCAATCCACTCATGTTTCAATGTTCCTCAAATACCTAAATTCCAACGACACACCTCAGTGCATCCGCCCCCCATTGGGCACATCCTGATCAGGGCTCAGCAACACAATCCCTCCCTCAGGATCAGACACGCCCAGCACCAAAATCTCTGACTTCATCGGCCCGATTTGGCGCGGCGGAAAGTTCACCACCGCCATCACCTGCCGCCCAATCAGGCTGTCCACTGTATAGTGCTTGGTAATCTGTGCCGATGACTTCTTCACGCCAAGTTCGTCGCCAAAATCGACCCACAGCTTGATTGCAGGCTTGCGTGCTTCGGGAAACGGCTCTGCCTGTACGACGGTTCCAACCCGAATATCCACCTTCAGGAAATCATCAAACGTAATCTCATCGCTCATTTCCCCAACTCCCTGCTGCGATCCGCCGCTGCCTTTACGCCGCGCTTCAACAAGGGCGGAAACCCATCCGCCTCATCCATCAAAACCTCTAACGCTGCCGCCGTGGTCCCTGCAGGCGAGGTTACATTCACCCGCAACTGGCTTGGATCCTCCTCCGCTTGTTCGGCCAACACACCAGCGCCCGCAACAGTCGCCTTCGCCAATTGCATCGCCAGCGCATCAGGCAACCCCTCGGCCACCCCCGCCGCTGCCAGCGTTTCGATCAGATGAAACACATAGGCAGGCCCAGACCCAGACACGGCCGTCACCGCATCCATCTGCCCTTCATCGTTCAGCCGCACAGTTTGTCCCACCGCCTGCAACAGCCCCTCGGCCATCGCCAAATCCGCCTCAGCCACATGGCAATTCCCGATCAGCGCCGTGATCCCCTTGGCCACTGCTGCAGGCGTGTTCGGCATGGCGCGGATGATCGGCGTCTCGCCCCCCAAAACCGCCTCAAACGCAGATATAGGCGTGCCAGCCGCCACAGAAATGAACACCGTGCGCCCATTCCCCAAAGCCTGCAATCGGGGCAACGCATCCCCCATCATCTGCGGCTTCACTGCCACGATCACCACCGCAGGGGCATCGGGCAAATCACCGTTCAAAACAACACCATCCGCAACCAGCCCAGACACCCAGTCAGATGGATGGGGATCAAGGATCACCACCGCCTTTGGATCAACCCCCTGCGCCAACCAGCCCTGCAACATAGCCGAGCCCATTTTCCCACAGCCAAGCAGCACAAGCCCCCCTGCGTTTACCCGCTCTAACGTCATGATCTATCTCCAAAAACGGTGTCTTTTGTTGCATCAAACTGTGATGGATGCCCTGTTCAGGGTCAACCCACCACGCACGAATGGCAGCGCAACATTTGCCGCTTGAATGCCCCCCATCAAACAAATTCATTTGCCCAACCACACTCATCGCTCCATGTTCTTTTCCAACAGAACAGGACGCGCCATGACCGATTATTCCGACATCATCAATTTTCGCCGTATCAACGATCTGATCACCACATCAGGCCAACCGACCGAACCACAATTGGAACGCTTAAAACGAAGCGGCGTCACCCAAATTGTCAATCTTGGGCCTCATTCTAACAAAGGCGCGCTTGAAGATGAGGCGGGAACACTGGACGCGCTTGGCATTGCGTACACTTACATTCCTGTGGACTTTGACGCTCCAACAGATGCAAATTTTACAGATTTCTGTGACGCACTTGAGGGTATAAACGGCGAACGAACTCACGTGCATTGTATCTACAATGCACGCGTTTCGGCGTTCTTTTACCGCTACGCCAAAGAAGGCAAAGGCGGGGACGCAGGCTTCGCCCTTGATCAAATGGACGGTATCTGGCGGCCTGGCGGCGTTTGGGCAAAGTTTATTGGCAAGGACGATGAAGCGAGCAAACCAAACCGTTACAAAGGGTATGAATATTAAGGGCTATGAAACCCGCTTACGAATTGAGCCTGTAACCGCGCCGCACCAAATCCACGCGATGCGCAAACCGTTGCAGCTCCTTCATGCGGGCAATGTCAGGATCGCTCATTGGCTCCATATAGTCAGCCGCAAAAACCTCATGCGCCATTTGCGTGTCCAACACCCCTTCACTATGCCCGGCCATGCCAGAAAACTCGACCTGTCGTTTCCCGCGATCCATATCTTCAAAGAACAAGCGCAGGCCGTTTTCATAGGGAAAAAAATACGCCCCGACATAGCGCAACTGCTCCCCTGCGCCAACACCCCCACTCCAATTGCCATCGACACTTTGGCGCACACGGTAAACTTGTCCGAACGTCAGCCCGCAATAGTCCAGCGCGCCGTTCATCCCCTGCAAACGCAGCCCTGGCCCGTTTACATCAACGCCATAACGCGCGCACAGAAAACTGGCGATCTTTTTCAAATACGCCCGTTTTTCTTGATCTTTCATAGGTTAATTTTAACGGTGTTACGCGCGGCCATAGGCCTCTGACATGGCGATTTCCATGGCGGGTGCGGCGTCTTCATTGCCCCAGCTTACCAGTTGGAAGGCGGGGTAAAACCGTTCGCAGGCCACGACGGCCGCGCTGAGCATTTGGTCGATCTGTTCGGGGGCTGCCGCTTGGCCGCCACCCAGCATCAAACCGTAGCGGTACACCATCAAACGCTGTTCTCGCCAGAGCGAGAACGCCCCCGCCCAGCATTTGTCATTGGCAAGGTTCATGGATTCATACAGCAAGGCCAAACGGTCCTCTGGCGGGTCCATTTCGAACGTGCAAATCATGCGTAGAGTTTCATCAAAAGCGGACCAAGCCAGCGTGATCGAATACGTGCGCCAAGCACCTTCGATTGCCATTGCAATCTGGTCTTCACCAACGCGATCAAACGCCCAATCGTAGTGTTCAGCAAGGGTTTCGACCACATCTATTGGATGCAAATCACCCGTATCGAGATTTATCTCTACGCTTGCCATGCCTGCTGCCCTCAGTTTTTATTTCTGCTCAAGGTTAGCCCACAAATTATAGGGTCTACCGCAAGGTTTACGGGTTCATCCCGCTTTCCTTACAACATATGGTGTGCGTATTCTGAACCCATGTAAAGAAAAACTTTGTGAATCTTCTATGACATCCACAGGAAATCTCTGGTTATCCACAGTTTCTTTTGCGCCCTGGGATATCAGATCACATTTTGCGCACCACAGCGCAAAATTATTGATGAGAGTTTGCATCGCGTTCAGCCTATTGTGAAATCGAATCCCTTTTACAGGACCCGAAAACATGCAAACCGCGCGTTCCAACACCATCCCTGCCGCCATTATTGCAGGCTGTATTGTGGCCTTCCTCAGCTTTGGGTTTTCAGCCACGTTCGGCGTGTTTATGCGCCCAATGTCTGCTGATCTCGGCTGGGGGCGCGAGGTGTTTTCGCTATCCATCGCAGTGCAAATGCTGTGTTGGGGATTTACCCAGCCCATCGCAGGATTTGTGGCAGATCGCTACGGGTCTGCGCGGGTGCTGGCTGTTGGAGCAGTTTTTGCCGCCGTCGGTTTTTTCCTGCGCGGTGTGGTTGCCGATCCAACCGCCTTTATCGCCACCGGCATCATAGTTGGCATTGGCACAGGCGCGTGCGCCTTTCCCGTTGTAATCGTCGCTTTGGGCAAAATCGTCTCCGCCAAACAACGCAGCTTTGTCATGGGACTTGGCACAGCGGCCGCGTCTCTTGGCATGTTTTTATCCGCGCCTGCGTCGCTTGCGCTGATCGGGCGATACGGTTGGGAAACAGGGATCAATGTGATCGCCGTCAGCTTTCTTTTGATCGTCCCTGTCGTTTGGTTCGTGGCCCGCGCAGGGGCGCCAACCGCTGATAAACAACCTGCCTCTGCCTTTGGCGGTGCCATCAAAACCGCCTTTGGTGATCGCAGCTATCTTTGCTTGTTCGTCGGTTTCTTTGTTTGCGGGTTCCACGTCGCTTTTATCGGCACACATCTGCCCGCCTATGTGGCGGACCAAGGTCTTGCCGTAATTGTTGGCGGCTGGTCGTTAGGATTGATCGGGTTGTTTAACATCGCAGGGTCATTCGGCGCAGGTTGGGCGGGTCAAAACGCGTCAAAGAAATGGGTTCTGACCAGCATCTATTTCTCGCGTGCAATTGTTATCACGGCCTTCATCCTGATCCCCATCGCACCAAGCACCGTTTATGTCTTCTCCGCAATCATGGGCATTCTTTGGCTGTCCACTGTGCCTCTTACCACTGGACTTGTGGCACAGACCCAAGGCCTGACGTTCCTGTCAACACTCGTGGGTCTGGTTTTCCTCAGCCACCAAACAGGCAGCTTTATCGGCGCGTGGCTTGGTGGTCGGATTTACGATGCAACGGGCGGCTATACCGCGATGTGGTGGACCGCTGTTGTGCTAGGTTTACTGGCCGCTTTGATCCACATGCCCATCCGCGAAAGTGCGGGAAAATTGGCGCAGGCAGAGCAAAGTTAAGCGCTGTCGCGCTTAGGTTTTATCCAGCGCTCGGCAGCTCATAAACGCCGCCATTCGCCTTTGACCATTCTAGAGGCGCATTCAAGAACGCCTCTACCTGATCAAGCGTGGCCGCATCAAACTTACCTTCTGCGCGCGCTACCTTCAAAACATCCCACCACGTCACAAGGTAATGCAATTTAAGCCCGTTTTCGGCCAGCATTTCATGGGTGTTCTTGAAGATATCGTAGTAAAACACCACCAGCGTGTGATCACAATGCGCCCCCGCCTTGCGGATCGCTTCGGCAAATCGCAGCTTGGACCCGCCATCCGTGGTCAAATCCTCAACCAACAACACGCGCTGCCCTTCGGAAATATCGCCCTCAATCTGCGCATCACGACCGTAGCCTTTAGGCTTTTTGCGCACGTATTGCATCGGCAGGTTCATCCGATCCGCAATCCACGCCGCAAACGGAATACCCGCTGTTTCGCCGCCTGCTGCCGCATCAAACTGATCAAACCCCACATCGCGGTAGAGCGTCGCCACCGCAAAATCCATCAGCGCCTGACGGATCGCGGGGTAAGAAATCAACTTGCGACAATCGATATACACAGGCGACGCCAAACCAGATGCGAAGGTATAGGGCTCGTCTGCACGGAACTTCACCGCCTCAATCTCCAGCAGCATCTTTGCGGCCAATTCGGCCATTGTCTCTTTGTCGGTAAAGCTGTTGGAAAACATATGCGGGCTCCTTTTGGTTCGCCCCCGCATAGCGAATAAAAAAGGAGGCCTCAACGGCCTCCTTCAAAATTGGTTCACTTTGTTGGGTCGCTTACGTGCGCGCGTTGCCCACCAATTTCCACAAAGCTGGCAACAACAACGCTGCAAGCGCCAGCTTAACTGCATCGCCGATCAAGAACGGTGTGATGCCCCAAGCAAACGTCTGCGCCCAGCTTTCAGCGAATGTGTTGAGCCACAACAGTCCCGGCACATAGATCAGGGCATTGCCAACCAGCATCGCCAAACCCATCCAAAGCACCGAACGATCCCAGCCCCGCTGCGCCAAAGCACCAAGCGCCACTGCGGACAGCGCATAGCCCAAAAGATAGCCGCCAGTGCCACCCATCATGTAAACCAGTCCATTCTTTTCAGCAGAAGAGCCTGCAAAAACATCCATACCCAGCGCACCAAGCGCCAAATAAGCGAGGATCGTGACCAAAGCCAAACGCATCCCGTAGGCCGCACCAATGGCCAGCACGCCAAACGTGCCAAGCGTTACAGGCACTGGGGATCCTGGGATTGGGAATTTAATCTTTGCGCAGATCGCCAGTACGGCAACGCCTGCCAAAACCAACAAAGCGCGTTTGATCCAAAGGGCAGTGCCTTGTGCTGACCAGACAGTATCGCTCAAGACTCGATGAGAAACAGTGGTGTTCATGGGAGTTAACCTTTTGTTAATTGAAC
This sequence comes from uncultured Amylibacter sp., assembly GCA_938001995.1. Lineage (GTDB taxonomy): Bacteria > Pseudomonadota > Alphaproteobacteria > Rhodobacterales > Rhodobacteraceae > Amylibacter. Next base: position 5,963 of record CALLAV010000236.1, read on the forward strand.
AGTTTTTGTAGCAGAGCCAAAAAATGCTGCAAGTGCGAAAAACCCCTTTCACTCAGCTTTTTCGATAACGTAAACTAAGACGGGATTAATCAAATCAACGAATGTTTGTTCGTCGCAGGGCCAATTCGCGATACAACGCTTCTTTACTAACAGACAATTCCTGCGCCAAGTCTTGCCATCGCCCTTTGGGCGGCATTTCACCATATTCCGCCAGCCATGTGTCCAACCTTTCAGCCACCGTTTTAAGGCTGCGAATTTCGGCACGCATCCGCATAATCTGAACACTTCGTGCCAAATACGCCGCCCACACTTCGGAAATCCCCACATCTTCGCGCAGCATATGCTTAAAGCTGCTTTTGGGCAAAACTGCCAAAACCGTTGGTTCTGTGGCTTTGCAATCGCAATGATAGCTTGTTGAATAAACGGACGCCTCTGCCACGACATCCCCTGTATTCGCACGCTGCAACTGTGCCATATCCCCATTGGGAAGCACACGCAGCAAAGCCGTGCTTCCTTGAACCACGCAATAGACATGGCTAACGGGATCACCTGTCAAAAATACCGTGTCGCCCGCGTCGTACGAACGACGCAGCGCATTTAAAAACAAAGAAGCTAAAAGTTCGGACATGATCATTATCATACATGGATCGCATCTAAAGGGCATAGAGTTCTTGGAAAAAGGACTCAGACGATGAAACGGATCACGGTATTTTCCATCATTTTAATAGTTGCTTGGACGCACAGTTTTGCGGATACGAAACACCAGCCCTACAAAGGTCTGGAAAAACGCGACATCACCAGCCTGTCACATCAGGACGTTCAAGAACTACAAAATGGTGGTGGCTGGGGCTTGGCTTTACCCGCCGAATTGAACGGATATCCTGGTCCGGCCCATGTGTTGGAGTTGCGAGACAAGCTGGGATTATCTGCGGCGCAGGTTACAAAAATTCAAACGATCTATAACGGAATGAAATCAGACGCGCAGGAACAAGGGGCAGTGTTGATCGGCGCTGAACGCGCGTTGGATCACGGCTTTAAGGCAGGTGGGCTGACAGTTTCTGAATTGCAAACACTCGTCACCCAAGCAGAAGCCGCGCGCGCGGCCTTACGCTTTGCGCATCTGTCCCGCCATCTGATAACTATTGAAGTCCTGACACGCGAACAAATCGCCCTTTATTCAGAATTGCGCGGATACACATCTGATCCATGCCAATCAGTTCCCGAAGGGCACAATGAATCGATGTGGCGCAAACACAATGGCTGTGAAACCGAATAAAACCGATCGCTTCTAGGCAGCCAACCGTTCCGCCAGAACGCCAACTTCAGGTGCTGATGATACAGGACCATAGAGCGCCAGTGACGGCACACCGCTTGCACACAACCTAGCGGCATATTCGGCAACGCCGCTGGTGTTCACCGCGTCGATCTTGGCAACCACTTCGTCCAGTTCCGGCACGCGGCCCCAGATCATTACCATTCGTGCAAGCCGTTCACAGCGTGATGACGGGCTTTCCAGCCCCATCAACATGCCTGCTTTCATTTGAACCTGCGCGCGTTTGACTTCCGCCTCGGACATATCATCTGCCGCACGACGCAGCTCGTCTATGCACAGAGTCGATAGATCTGCCACGTCATCGCCGGACGTGCCTGCATAAATCGTCAGGCTTCCCGTATCGACATAGGCCCCCGCCTGCGCATAAATCGTGTAACACAGCCCGCGTTTTTCCCGCACCTCTTGGAACAGGCGCGAAGACATCCCACCACCCAGCGCCAGTGAAAACACCTGCGCCGTATAAATCTCATCATCACGGTAACTGGCGGTTTCAAACGCCATGGCAAAATGCGCCTGCTCCAGATCCTTGATCACGCGATGCTCGCCGCCTCGATACAAAGCAGGTTGCAAAACACTGGCCTCGCGCCGTTCCAAACCGCCAAAGGCGGCCTCGGCCATTTTCACCAACTGGTCGTGATCCACAGCCCCTGCCGCCGAAAGAACCATCTGATCTGGCGTGTATTGTTCTTTCACGAAGGCCTGCAAATCATCCCGCGTAAACGAACG
>CALLAV010000237.1 GCA_938001995.1 uncultured Amylibacter sp.
AGCTGCCTCGGCGGTGAACGCGACAACAATGGACCGTCCCGAATGGGTCACATCCAACCCGACACGTGTCGAAACCTATGTGGCACTGACCAACAACAAGAACCGTGGCAAGAAACCGAACGCGGGCGGAGATGATACATCCGTTAATCCTGCGAACCCGCGGGCCGAAAACCACTATGGTCAGATCGTGCGCTGGGTTCCTGACATGCAGGACCATGCGGCCACAGGCTTTAACTGGGACATCTTTGCGCTGGCTGGCAATCCAGAGGTTCACGACGACGAATACGCAGGCTCTCCCAACATCAATGCGGGCAATATGTTCAACTCCCCTGACGGAATATCATTTGATTCCAAAGGATTGTTGTGGATTCAAACCGATGGGAACTACAAAAACGAAGGCGACTTTGCCGGCATGGGCAACAACCAAATGCTGGTGGGCGATCCCGTCACAGGCGAAATCCGCCGCTTTATGACGGGGCCTAATGAGTGTGAAATCACAGGCATCACGTGGTCTGCTGATCGCAAAACTGCTTTTGTCGGCATCCAACACCCGGGCGAAAAGGGCAACAGCACCTTCCCGAACGGCGGCAATTCCGTCCCCCGTTCCGCAATTGTCACAGTGCGCCGCAAAGATGGTTTGCCTATTGGATAATACACGTTAAACGTGTATTTCACCTTTATTGCTGTTTGCACGCAGCGACGGCGTCATACCCCGTCGCAGGTACATTGTAACGAGTATCGCCATGGCCCCCTGCCACCCGCTCGGGGCCATGGCAAGTTCTCAGCCCTGTGCTTCCATCTCGGCCCACATCTCCTCGATCCAGCCCTTGATGACCAGCGCCTCTTCCCAGCGATTTGACATCTCTTTGCCATCAGGTCCCGTCATCGCATACTCAGGTGGCCCCAACTCGCACAGAAACACACAGTCCCCATCTGCATTGCGCGCACGCCAGCCTTCCAGCCCTTCACGCCACCAGCCTTGGAACAGCTCGACCCACTTTTGGTTCTGCGGGAAATCCAGCTGCAACTGGATTTGCTGACGGCTCGCCACGCGGCCCTGAAAACTGTCAGACCGCTCCAGACTACGGCTCATCAACCCCATGTCCCGCTCGCTCAACGGATACCAAAACTCCCGATCCACCACATAGTGGCTCAGGTCCGCGCACATCCGCATTTCAGGAATGGCATCCAGCAAACACAGCGTCGAATAGAGGTCATTCGTGATGCAATTGCGATGCGCCTCAAACTGAATCGGCATCCCCTCTTCCTCGGACATTTCAATCCATTTGCGAATGACAGGGATCATTCCATCCACCGACAAAGGCATCACCTGCCCGATCACATCCACAAAGGGCGATCCAAAATCCTTCGCCATCTTCAACGTATCACGCAAACTCTCCACCGTTTTCGGAAACGCCACGATCAGCGGCGTTAATCCCGCCGCCGCCATCAACGGCTGCACCTCATAGGCCTGCGCTACGTCGCCCGCGCCCAGATCAATGGCCATCCCGTCATACCCAGCACCGGCCACCATCTCCACGACCTGATCATAGGGCAGCTTCACCCCCGTCTGATCATGGGGCTGCATCGCCCAAAGCGAGGTATATGTCTTTAAAGATCGCGCCATGTGACTACCCCTCGGCCTGCATCCGCATACTGCGCCCACCAGAACGCGGGATCACCCAAACCTCGTTCATCGGATATTGGCCTTCATCCTTGGCACGCAACTTCTGTATCACTTCAATCTGAAATTCGATCCAACCCATACGGTGTACTTCCCCAGCGTTGCCTTCAATTTTCGCGTTCAATTCACGCAGTTTCCAAAATGGCACAGATGGGAAAATGTGATGCGCTGTGTGATACGGCATCTGCCAGCACAGCCACCGCATCACAGCATTCGTGCGCGTGGACCGTGTGTTTTCCAGAATGTCATCCTCATGGCTCAGTCCCAGATGCTCGATCGTGTTCTGCAACTGATGCACAGGCTTGGTCAGCAACAGCGGCAGCACCCAAAACGTTAGCGCGACCCAAGTGCCTGTAACGACCGAGGCGAGAATGATCGCCAAATACACCGCCAGATGAATGCGGCTTTCGCGGATGATCATCGCCTCTTCTTCTTTGCGAATGAACGGCTCTACAATCACGCCCCGCGCACGGCGCACAATCCCGAAAAAACGGTTCCGCCAATAGGTAACACCAGACACCCACAACAAATACGTGCCAAGGGTATAGGGCTCGCGCACCAACTCGCCATCCCGCTCCCAGTTACCGGTGTGGCTGTGATGGGCAAAGTGCATGACCTGATCGAAATCACGCGGATAGAACTGCAAAAATCCGATGATCCGCCCGAACACCTCGTTCAACTTGCGCGTCTTAAACACGGTCGAATGGGACAGCTCATGCTGCGCTGCATAAAGGAAATTCAACAACACCCCGAGCATAAATCCTGTCACCACAACCAGCCAAGTGCCCATGGCCAACCAATGCAAATACCCCACGAGCACAATCGCGCCCCAATGGCTCGCCATTTGCAATCCACCGTAAAGGTCAGACCGCTCGTTTAGGCTGCGCAGCTCCGATGGTTCCAACAATTTCCGACGTGAAAAACTCGCTTCCATGGCGCGACTCCCTATTAACTGTTCCTTACAGCTTACGATTTGATTTCTTTCATTACTAATGGCATATTTTCACACAACTCCTGAAAGAAAATCAAATGTCACTCCCCCCGCTGTCGTCCATCACTGCTCTTGAAACCTTGGATCGTCTCGGCTCGGTCAAGGCAACAGCCGCCGCGTTGAACCTCACCCAATCTGCGGTCAGCCATAAGCTGAAAACTTTGCAAACCACCCTCGGCTTCCCCCTTACGAGTGCCGACGGGCGCGGCGTGATCCTCACCTCGCAAGCGCGCCAATACGTGCGCTCGATCCGTCCCGCGCTCACCGCGCTGCACGACGCACACCAAACCATTTCCACCGCCTCTGGGCCGCTCACTATTTCCTGCGCGCCCGGGTTCGCTGCCTACTGGCTGGCACCTCGTTTGTCGGAATTTCGCCACCTTTTTCCCGACATCGCGCTGCGCTTGTTGACCCAAGATAGCGCGGCTGCCGACCTGTCCATCCGTTTCACACGGCACGATCCCGCCACAGAGCCGCTCATGCGCATTCACTTCTTCCCAGTCTGTGCGCCAAGCTATGCGCACAGCCCATCCATCCCGAAACGTGCAACAGACCTTGACCCAAACCACTTGTTGCACTTGCACACACGGAAAGATTGGGACGCGTGGCTCAGCACGCAAAAAGCGACACTCGACACGAGCCAAGGTGTCTTGTTTGATGATGTGCAAACCATGCTCGCGGCCACCACGGCGGGCCAAGGTCTCTCGCTCGGGGATCGTCTGACTTGTGAAGACGCACTGCGATCAGGGGCACTTATCCGTCCCTATGCAGATGAAATTCTATCCGACAAAGCCTATGTTCTGGAAACAGGTCAAGGCGGCAGATCAGCCTCTGCCACCGCCTTTGAAAACTGGTTAACTGAAACGCTCAGCGCGTAAGCAGGGCAACGGGCGCATCATCCGCTTGCACAAAGTCAAGAATACGGCCCTCGGTGGCTTTGGTCATACGTTTGTATTCATAGACCATCTCGCGCCCGTCCTGTGCAGAACACACAATCAGACATTCGTGCAGCAGTTTCGCGCCATCACAAAATTCTACCGTGCCCCGCAAATGTGGCGCGTCTGATGACAAGGCAAACCCGCCGTCCCAACTGCGCAACACGGGATAAACGTGATCCTCTCCCACAATCCGCAACCGTTTGGATTGTTGAATGGCTTTCGTTCTGGCGCGGTCCAAGCCAGCCAAAACCTCCTCAGACATGTGTACTTCCATAGTCTCGCCCTCCAAGCATAAGGTCACTCTGCCAGTTAAGGATGAATTTTCAACAAATTTAGATGCGACAGATTGTTTCAAATTTTAACCATTCTAAGAGTTAGCAGTCGCCACACCTTTACACACAGCCCGCAACAGAGTAGCTGCGCGTCAACCAATCAAAGGTATTCCCTGTGAAACAAGCTCTCGCCGACGCGCTCCAGCAGCGCGGCTATGAAACGTTGACCCCAGTCCAAGAGGCCGTGACCGATCCTGAGCTCGGTGCGTCTGATCTGCTCGTGTCTGCGCAAACAGGTTCTGGCAAGACTGTTGGTTTTGGCCTCGCTCTTGGTCCAACGCTACTTGGTGAAGACGAAACCTTTGGTGCTGCAGGTAAACCGCTCGCTTTGGTCATCGCCCCGACACGCGAACTCGCAATGCAGGTGATGCGCGAATTGTCGTGGCTCTACGCCAAGGCCAACGCGCAGGTCACATCTTGTGTAGGTGGCATGGACATGCGCGACGAACGCCGCGCGCTAGGCCGTGGCGCGCACATCGTTGTGGCCACACCAGGCCGCCTGCGCGACCACATCATGCGCGGCTCGATTGATCTATCGGGCATCCGTGCTGTGGTTCTGGATGAGGCCGACGAAATGCTCGACCTCGGTTTCCGCGAAGACCTTGAATTCATTCTCGAGGCTTCGCCTGCTTCCCGCCGCACTTTGTTGTTCTCTGCAACTGTGCCGCGCACCATCGCGAACTTGGCCAAGAAATTCCAAAACGATGCCGTCCGCGTCAACACCGTTTCCGAACGCACACAACATGCTGACATCGAATACCATCTTTTGACCGTCGCAATGCGCGACGAGGAAAAGGCCATCATCAACGTTCTGCGCTACTATGAATCCCCGGGTTCGCTCGTGTTCTGCAACACGCGCGACATGGTGAACCGCCTGACCACACGTCTGTCGAACCGAGGTTTTTCCGTCGTGTCTCTGTCTGGCGAATTGTCCCAGAACGAACGCACCCACGCACTGCAAGCCATGCGTGATGGGCGTGCTCGGGTCTGCGTCGCCACCGATGTGGCCGCCCGTGGCATCGACCTGCCGAACCTTGATCTGGTGATCCACGCCGATCTTCCTCAAAACGTCGAAGCCCTGTTGCACCGCTCTGGCCGTACGGGCCGCGCAGGGCGCAAAGGCGCGTCGATCCTGATTGCCAACCCAAAGGCCGTGCGCAAAGCCAACCGCTTGTTGCACGGAGCAAAAGTCACTGCTGAAGTTGGTAACGCCCCTTCCGCCGATGCCGTCATCGCGCAGGACGAAACCCGCATGATGGCTGATGACGCATGGCAAAACGCGCCGACCGAGGGCGAAGCGGACAGCATCGCAAAATTGCTGGAGTTGCACGGCCCCGAGCAAATTGCGGCTGCCTACCTGCGCTTGTACAAATCTAAACAAACCGCACCAGAAGAGCTCGGCGAACCCGCTGCATTCGATCCAAATGAGGCAAAACGCTCCTTTGGTCCTTCTGTTTGGTTCTCCGTCAAAGGCGGACAGGATGAAGGCGTCGAAGTACGTCGCTTTTTGCCCAAGCTGTGCAAAATCGGCGGTATCACCAAAGACGACATCGGCGCAATCCGCGTGCAGCACACCGAAACCCTTGTGGAAATTCGCGCGGGAAGTGTGGATAAGTTCCTAAAATCTGTCGGCCCTAAAGGTGAATTTGGTAAGAACGCCCCAATCACCCAGATCAAAGCCCCCAGTGCTGCGCAACGCGGACCAAAGCCAAAGTTCCAGCCGAAAAAAT
>CALLAV010000238.1 GCA_938001995.1 uncultured Amylibacter sp.
CAAGCTCGTCCTCGTTGCCACCTTTCAGGGCCACAACGTTGATTTTCACCCGCAACCCAGCCTCTTGCGCCGCATCGATTCCATCCAGAACCTGTGCCAAGCGGCCCCAACGGGTGATTTCAGCAAACTTCTTCTCGTTCAGTGTATCAAGCGAGATGTTCACCCGCTTCACCCCACACTCCGCCAACTCGCTCGCAAAGCGGCGCAACTGGCTGCCATTGGTGGTCAGCGTCAACTCATCCAGCTTGCCGCTGTCGATGTGCCGTTTCATACCACGAAAGTAATCCATGATCCCACGGCGCACCAAAGGCTCCCCGCCCGTGATCCGCAGTTTGCGCACGCCTTGTTCCACAAACGCCGTGCACAGACGATCCAACTCCTCAAGGCTCAACAGCTCTTTCTTGGGCAGGAACGTCATGTTCTCCGACATGCAGTACACACAGCGGAAATCACAGCGGTCCGTTACAGACACCCGCAAATAGGTGATGGCGCGGGCGAAGGGGTCGATCAATTGGGGTGCATCAGTCATACCCACAGACTTAGGATCATCGCCTTACAGGAGCAAGCCAATTCCGATGCACCACTCCCCCAATAACGCGGTGTTGAATTGCCCAAAGGCGCGGCCTATCTTGGGTCTTACAAAAGAACAGGGTAGGGCAGGCACATGGCTGTTAGCATTTCTAAGATCGCCGCAGGTGTGGCCCTGTGTGGTATGCTCGCGGCTTGCACGGCCCCGAATGGCGGCTTGTTTGAATCGAAAAAAGCACCCGAAACTGTTGTACAAACTCCAACCGACACTGACATCCGCCCCAAACCGCGCCCTGATGCGCCAACGGGAACTGTGGACAAGCCGCTTACCGCTGAAACCGCCAGCAATGTGAGCGAAGCGGAAATAAAAGCGGCCTCTCAACCCACGGCAGTGAGCAAAGACAAAGGCATTACCATCGCCTCCCTTGGCCTGCTGAACCAAGACGGGCTGTGGTTGTCCACGCCACTGGTTACAACCGAAACCAAGGGCCGCGTTATCGTCGAGAAGTCGGGCGCGTCGCTGAATGTCACGCTGTTGCCCAACGGAAAGGCCAGCGGATCAGGGTCGCAAATGTCTATCGCCGCCATGCAGGCGCTTGGTGTACCCATTACCGATCTTGTCGAAGTCAGGGTCTTTATCCAATGAGTGCCTTTGCCGACACCATCGTCCCGCGCCGTGACACATGGGATGCAATGCGGCGCGATTTTCAGTGGCCGCAATTGGACCGGTTCAATATGGCGAATGCCTGCGTTGAACGTTGGGCGCGCCAAGACCCTGAACGCATCGCGCTGATCTGCCCTGACACAGCGGGGGACGTAAAAAACGTTTCCTTCCAAACTCTTAACCGCCTGTCCAATCAGTTCGCTAACACGTTAACGGCCCACGGATTTGGGCGCGGTGATCGCTGCGCCATTCTGCTGCAACAATCGCTTGAAACGGCTATATGCCACTTTGGCACGTATAAAACCGCAGGGGTGGCGCTGCCGCTGTTCACCCTATTTGGCGCAGACGCACTTGAATTTCGGCTGCAAAACTCCGAAGCCAAGGCCCTTGTTACGGATGCCGCTAATCTGCCCAAAGTGCTTGAAATCGCGGACAAACTCCCCGCGCTGAAAACCATCTGTTGCATAGACGGCGCCACTGGCCCCGCACTCGATTTTCACGCCGAACTCGCCAAAGCATCCGACAGTTTTGCAACCGCCACCACAGGCCCAAACGACCCTGCGCTGCTGGTCTATACCTCTGGCACAACAGGCCCACCCAAAGGCGCGCTGCACGGTCATCGCGTGCTGATCGGCCATCTGCCTTGCGCTGAAACAGCCTATAATTTCTTCCCCCACAAAGGCGATGTCGCATGGACCCCCGCAGACTGGGCATGGATGGGCGGCTTGATGAACACCATGATGCCGAGCCTGTATTACGGGGTCCCTGTTGTGGCCTATCGCATGGGTAAATTTGATCCCGAGCGGGTCTACAAGCTGCTTGATACCCACGCGATCCGAAATGCCTTTTTGCCCCCAACGGCGCTCAAACTTATGCGCCAAATCCCAGCACCGGGGGCCACCACACTGCGCTCCGTTTTAAGCGGTGGCGAGGCGTTGGGCGCAGGTGTCCTTGAGTGGGCGCGCTCGGGCCTGGGCCTTACGATCAACGAAATTTACGGCCAAACCGAATGCAACCTTGTGCTTGGCAATTGTGTCCGCGTCTTCGACCCCAAACCTGGCAGCACTGGCCGCCCAACCCCTGGCGCACATGTCGAAATCGTGGACGAACTCGGCCACCCAGTGCCAGCAGGCATCACAGGCGAGGTGGGCATCCACCGTGATCATATGGGTATGTTTCTTGAATATTGGAAACAGCCCGAAAAAACGGCATCAAAGTTCAAAAACGATTTCCTGATGACCGGGGACGTGGCCGAAATGGACGAAGACGGTTTCTTTTGGTTTTCATCGCGCGACGACGATGTGATTTCCTCGGCGGGGTACCGTGTTGGCCCGACCGAGATTGAAAACTGCCTTCAATCCCACCCCGATGTGACCTTCGCAGGGGTCATCGGTGTGCCTGATGACATTCGCGGCCAAGCCATCAAAGCCTACATTGTTCTGTCAGGTCGGGACCCGTCTGATGCCTTAAAAACGGAATTGGTGAACAGTGTGAAACAACGGGTGTCCCCGCATGTTGCGCCGCGCGAGATTGAATTCCTTTCAGAAATGCCAATGACCCCCACCAGCAAAATCATGCGCCGCGACTTGCGGGCGATGCACGCAGAAAAGCAAGACTAGCGCGGCAGTCGAAACGCAGCCTTCAATCCCCCCAGCGCATCGCTTTCAGATAGCGTCAAACTGCCCCC
>CALLAV010000239.1 GCA_938001995.1 uncultured Amylibacter sp.
TTCCTTTGCCAGTGCCAGTTCCTCTGCGTTGGAGCGATCAAACAAGAACAGAACATGATAGTTCCCGTCCCCAACATGGCCCACAATCGGCGCTTGCCATCCGTGCGCTTCAACGTCGGCGATGGTTTCATCCATGGCCTGTGCCAACTTTGAAATTGGCACACAAACATCCGTAGAAATCCCGTCCGTCCCGGGCTTCTGCGCCTTCATTGCGAAATAGGCATTGTGTCTTGCGTGCCAAAGTTTGGTGCGATCCTCAGCTTTGGTGGCGTATTGAAAGCCGCCACCACCCATCTCCTCGGCGATATCTTTCATGCGATCCGCCGTTTCTGCCACGCTGGCGTCCGTGCCGTGAAATTCCATAAACAGGTGATGGGTTTCTGTCATGGTCAGGTTGGAATAGGCGTTCAATGCGTTGATCGACATAGGGTCTACATATTCCATCCGCGCAACAGGCAGACCCATTTGAACGGCCATGATCACGGAATTTACAGCGCTCGCCGTATCAGGAAATTCGCACACCGCGGCAGATATCGCTTCGGGTTGGCCATGCAATCTGAGCGTGATTTCAGTGATGATCCCAAGCGTGCCTTCAGAACCAACAAACAGACGTGTCAGGTCATACCCCGCAGAAGACTTCTTAGCCTTTGATCCTGTGCGAATGATCCGTCCATCGGCCAACACGACCTCAAGTGCCATGACATTGTCGCTCATCTTACCGTATTTAACGGTGGTTGTGCCAGATGCAGAGGTTGCAGTCATACCCCCAAGCGTGGCGTTTGCACCGGGATCGACGGGAAAAAATAGGCCCGTCGCACGCAATTCTGTGTTCAGTTCCTCGCGTGTGATGCCGGGTTGGACCACCGCATAAAGGTCTTCGTCCGCGATGGTCAGGACTTTGTTCATGTTAATCATGTCGATCGTGACACCACCACGGATCGGCAGCGCATGGCCCTCTAGCGATGTACCCACACCCCAAGGGATGACAGGGCAGCCGTGGGCGTGACAGATTTTCACAATCGCCGAGACCTCATCTGTGGTGTTCGGGAATGCCACCGCATCAGGGGGCATCATGTCGAAATACGTCTCATTGTCTCCGTGAAGGTTCACAACGCTTTGCGCCGTGGACAGTCTGTCGCCCAGAAGTGACTTGAGTTCTGCAATGGCTTGGGCATTGTTGGACATAGGACCTGTTACCTTTTGGAATGTCTGTGATTGATGCACAGGTTAATAAGTTGTAGGGGCAGGGGAAAGCGCAAATCGTGCCACAGAATTGGGTCACAGAATCGAACCACGGGGGAAGGCGTTCGTGAGCAATCATCCGTTTCGCAAATCCCGCCTTTGGAGCCGTGATATCTTGCGGGCCATTCAGAAGGACGGGCTTGGAACGCTGCAATTCTGGGCGATTGCGCTGATTATCGGCATTTCTGCGGGTTGGGCGACGCTCGGTTTTCGCGTTGCTATTTCTGGTCTGCAGGAACGGATTTACGGCGAAAGTGATGCACAGCTTGCGTCTGCTGCAAGTCAGTTGCCGTGGTATTGGGTGCTGATTGTGCCTGTTGTGGGCGGGCTCATTGTGGGGTTCATCTTGCAACGCTTTACGCCTGACGGGCGGGTACGGTCCGTGGCCCACGTTATCGAAGGCGCGGCCTTGCATAACGGGAAAGTCGAAGGCAAAGCAGGCTTGGCCTCGGCCTTAGCGTCGCTGATTACGCTGTCTTCTGGTGGCTCGACGGGGCGCGAGGGTCCTGTTGTCCACTTGGCCGCCGTCATTTCTTCCAAAATTTCCCGCTTCATTAAGGCGGATGGCATGACCGCGCGTGATCTTTTGGGGTGTGCTGTGGCAAGCGCCGTTGCCGCATCGTTTAACGCTCCCATCGCTGGCACGATTTTCGCCATGGAAGTGATCCTGCGCCACTATGCTGTGCATTCCTTCGGACCGATTGTGATTGCAGCGGTGTCAGGTGCGTTGATCAGTCGTTTTGGTTTTGGCGATATCACCGAATTTGCGCTGCCGTCACACGAATTGGAATTCTACTGGGAGCTGCCCGCCTTTGTCCTTCTGGGTTTAATCTGTGGGTTTGTCGCCGTGATCATGATGCGCGCCATTTTCTGGGCCGAAGATCAAGGGGACCATTGGCAGTTGCGGTTCGGTATTCCAGGTTGGCTGCGGCCCGGTATTTCGGGCCTCGCGCTTGGGATCATCGCGATTTGGGCGCCCCATATCATTGGCGTTGGCTATGAAACCACGACCCTTGCGCTGACAGGGCAAATCGGGTTTTGGGCGGCGATTGCCTTTGTCGTGGTAAAGGTCGCCGCAGTGGCGATTACAATGGCGGGGCGCATGGGTGGGGGCGTGTTTTCCCCCGCGTTGATGGTCGGTGCGTTGACTGGACTGGCCTTTGGCTGGGTTGCCACGGGCCTTGCGCCTGATCTGTCAGGGACACAAGCGCTCTATGCGATTGCAGGGATGGGGGCAGTTGGCGCGGCCGTTCTGGGCGCACCCATTTCCACCAGCATGATCGTGTTCGAAATGACAGGGGATTGGCAGGCTGGCCTTGCCGTTATGGTTGCCGTTGCCGTGTCCACGTCGTTGGCCAGCAAGTTTGTGGCGCGGTCGTTTTTCCTAGAGCAATTGGAACGGCGCGGGGTTCGTTTGGCGGCGGGACCACAGGCTTATTTGCTGGCAACGATCCCTGTCAAAACCCTGATGCGTGAATTGGATCACCCTCGCATGGCCGACACATCGACGTGCGACGCATTGATTGCTGAAAACACATACGTGGTACGGTCCAGCTCACTGGAAGTGGCATTGCCGTTGTTTGAAGGGCCAAAACACGCATTTTTGCCTGTTGTGGCGTCTACAGATTCAGACGAAGCCCCAGAATTGATCGGCGCGCTCTTTCAAGTGGACGCGCTGCGCGCCTACAGCCAAGCAATGGCTGAAACCGCACAGGAAGAACATTCCTAAGACACCGCCTCTACGGTTACTTCTTCTTGGTAAAATGCAAGGTGGCCCTTAATGGCTTCCACGGATTTATGCGGGTTTTCATAAGACCACGCCACATTTTCCTGACGCCGACTTTTGCCTGCAAGATGGAAGTAGGTGGCATCGCCTTTGTGTGGGCAGGTGGTGGACTTATCCGATGCGTCGAAAAACACCATTTGCAGGTCTTCGCGCGGAACGTAGATAACGGGTGCGTAATCGCCTTCTTTCAGGATCAGCGCGTTTGTGGTTTCGCCGATAACCGCGCCTTGCGCACGCACGCTCCATGCGCCTGTTGCGGGTTCGATACTAATTTCTGGGCCAGCCATGTCGGTCATCCTTATCTTTGGTTGAACGATCTTTATCACGTTTACAGAAAATGTCGTGACCCCACAGCGTCGCAGATAAAAATTGGCGTCGCAGATGTAAAAAGGGAGGCCCCTCGTCCAGGACCTCCCTTTATCTTTGTTCAGATCATGGTTTGCAAAGCCACGATCTTTTCCCTCTCGCCCCGCATCGAAATGCGGCCCACATTGTTGAGCCACCCCTGACTCAGTCTCGATCTTCAGCGTCTGCCTTGCTCATCACCCGATAAGCGCCGTCGTTCGATGATTTGTATATGCGGGGTGGTGGGAAGATTAACAATGCAGGGGATGGTACAGTTTTACGCAATTGCCATGCATTAGAACGGGCGAGATGCACGCCATTTAACCGGATTTTTGGACGATTTTTAAGTGGATTTGCAAAGCATTGAAGCTGAACTAAAAATCGTAAAAATCTTAAAACTCGTAACCTGAGTGGCGCGTTAAACTTTTGTTAAATACCGTAAGGTTTTAGGTAATTTTTGCCCACATCGGGACGTTCACAGGGGTTTGCAGGCCTCCAGGAGCCAGCTTTGCGTTTCTGGCGAACAAGAATCACGGAGCTTTTTGACCACTTGTGCGTGGTAGGCGTTCAACCAGTCCCGTTCGGGGCCTGTTAACAGGTCCACATCGATGAGGGCGCTATCGATAGGGGCAAATGTGAGGGTTTTGAACTGCAACATTTCGCGATCGTCTGCGCCATCAAGGGGGCTGGCGGGCTCCACAACGATGAGGTTTTCAATGCGAATGCCAAAGTGGCCGGGTTTGTAGTAGCCAGGCTCATTAGACAGGATCATGCCAGATTGCAGCGGCACGTCTGACACACGCGAAATGCGTTGCGGACCTTCGTGAACGGACAGGTAAACACCAACGCCGTGGCCCGTGCCGTGATCGAAGTCTAGGCCAGCTTGCCAAAGCGGATTGCGAGCGAGCGGATCAATATCGCGCCCAGCAAGACCTTTGGGGAAGCGGGCCATAGACACGTTGATCATGCCGCGCAGCACGAGGGTGAAGGCGCGGATTGCCTCGGCTGGTGGGGTGCCTATGGCCATGGTGCGGGTGATATCGGTGGTGCCGTCTAGATATTGCGCGCCTGAGTCGACAAGGAGGAGGTTGTCAGGTTCGATTTTCGCGTTGGTTTCTGTTGTGACGCGGTAGTGCATGATTGCGCCGTGGGGGCCTGTGCCGCAGATTGTGTCAAAGCTGATGTTTTTGAGTGCGCCCGTTGCTGCGCGGAAGGATTCGAGTTTTCTGACCACGTCGATTTCAGTGAGATCGGGCGCAGCACCTTGAGCCGCGATCCACGCGAGGAATTCGCAAATGGCGACGCCGTCGCGGATGTGGGCGGCGGTTGTGCCTGCGATTTCAGTATCGTTTTTGACCGCTTTGGCCAGCAGGATCGGGTCCGCGCCATAAGCGACCTCGGTTCCTGCGGATTTCAGCCGTGTGTCGAGCCAGACGGGAGCCGTGGATTTATCCACCAAAACGGGCCCTTTCAGGCGATCAATTGCAGGACCAAACTGGTCTGGCGTTTGGATCGTGACTTCGTTGCCAAGGTGGCTTCGCAGCGTGTCGTCCAGCTTTGCGGGGTCGATAAACAAGTTGGCGTGGCCTGTGTCGTCGAGCGTGGCGAAGGCGAGCGCCACGGGCGTTTGGCCGAGGTCAGTGCCCCGTGTATTGAGAAGCCAAGCGATGGCGTCTGGTTGCGTGAGGACAACAGAGCCGTTGCCGTCTTTGCGCAGTTTTGCAGCGATTTCGGCGCGTTTGTCGGTGCTGGATTTGCCCGCGAGCGCCATGTCGTAGGGGACCATGAGATCGGCAGGGGCGGCGGGGCGGTCGGCCCAGATGCGATCCACAAGATTGTCGCAGGGTTGCAGCGTGATGCCCGTATCAACCAGCAGTTTTGTGGCTTTGTCGATTTCGCCTTTGGTGTGCAGCCAGGGGTCAAAGCCGATGACGTCGCCTTTTTTGGCGGTGGTTGCGAGCCAGTCGCCGAGGTTGTTTTTGGGGTAATCCACGGGCGTAAAGTGATTGAGGTCAACTTGATCGCGCACTTGCAAGGTGTAGCGCCCGTCGATGAAAACGCCTGCGATATCT
>CALLAV010000240.1 GCA_938001995.1 uncultured Amylibacter sp.
AACAACATGAAAGCAGCGGTTTGCCGTGAATTTGGCGCGGATCTGAGCATTGAAGAGATCACGCTTGAGGCCCCCAAACGGGGGCAGGTGCAGGTGAAGCTAGAGGCCTGTGCCATTTGCCATTCCGATATTTTCGCCCAAGACGGCGCCTGGGGCGGGCATCTGCCGGCGGTGTTCGGGCACGAGGCTGCGGGGCGGATCACTGACGTGGGCGACGGCGTAAAAGGCTATGCGGTGGGTGACCCTGTTTTGGTCACGCTGCTGCGGTCTTGTGGCGCTTGCCCGTCTTGCGGATCGGGGCATTTGGTCAACTGCGAAGACCCTTATGATCGCGTTGCGGAATCTCCTATTCGGTTAAAAAACGGCGAAGTGGCGCAGCACGGGATCAGCACGGGGGCCTTTGCGGAAAGTGTTGTTGTGGATCAAAGCCAGATCGTTTCGATCCCAGAAGACCTGCCGATGGATGTGGCAAGCTTGCTGTCTTGTGGTGTGATCACGGGCTTGGGTGCGGTTACAAACACCGCAGGGGCGCGACCTGGCAGTACGGTTGCTGTGATCGGGGCGGGCGGCGTTGGATTGAATGCGATCCAAGGCGCGGTCCTGAGCGGTTGTGTTACGATCATCGCACTTGACCTCGAAGACGACAAACTAGACGGAGCGATGGAATTCGGTGCGACCCACGCGATCAAGGCGACAGATGCAGACGTCGCGGCAAAGGTGAAAGCCGCCACAGGTGGGCGCGGCGTGGATTATGTCTTTGTCACGGTGGGCGCGATTAAGGCGTTTGAAACGGCGACAGATTATCTGGCGCCGCGCGGCGAGGTGATCATGGTGGGGATGCCACCGTCTGGGCAGTTTGCAAGCTACGAGCCAGTGATGATTACAGCGCTGAGCCAGTCGATCAAAGGTTCGTTGATGGGTGAGACTGTTTTGAAGCGCGACATTCCTTGGTTAATAGAACAGTACAAACAAGGGCGGCTGATGCTCGATGAGTTGATTTCAAATCGCTACCCGCTCGATCAGATCAATGAGGCGATTGTAGACACCAAAGCGGGTAAATCGCGCCGCAATGTAATTGTGTTCGACTGACCGTAGTGAGCGCCTTACGGCGCATTCCTTAAAGCTCTGCCTTAATGGCAGAGCGGTAGGGGCCGCGCTGGCCCCTTACCCCGCAGATATTTTTAAAACAAAAAGCTGTAGCGCTTTAGTGTCCGCCAAAGCGGCCCAGTTGGATGTCGTAGTCAACGGACAGGCGGTAATCTGGATCGTCGTCGGCATCGACCATCAATTGCCCTGCTTTGTTCAGCAGTTGATGACAGTCTTGGCTGAGGTGGCGCAACATCAGGCGTTTGCCTGCGGCGTCGTATTTCTCGGCGACAGCTTCGATAGCCTGAAGGGCGGATTGATCCACGACACGCGATGCTGCGAAATCGAGGATCACTGTGTCAGGGTCTTCCAAGGGGGTGAACAATTCTTGGAATCGCGTGGCAGAACCAAAGAATAGTGGGCCTTGAATGTCATAGACCCGTGCGCCCGGTTCGGATTTGGACGGGTGTGTTGTGGCCGAAATGCGTGAGGCGGCGTTCCATGCATAGACCAGTGCGGATACGATAACCCCCACGACAACCGCGATGGCGAGGTCTTTGTAGACGGTTACGATGGTCACGAGGATGATGACGAAGGCATCTGCGAAGGGGACGCGGGCCATAAGTTTGATAGACTGCCATGCGAACGTGCCGATCACGACCATGAACATCACACCAACGAGGGCCGCAAGCGGGATCAGTTCGATGATGCTGGAGCCTACAAGGATGAAGGCCAGCAGGAACAATGCGGCGGAAATGCCTGACAGGCGGCCACGGCCACCTGAGTTTACGTTGATCATCGATTGGCCGATCATCGCGCAACCGCCCATACCGCCAAAGAAGCCCGTGACCGTATTGGCGGCCCCTTGAGCGAGGCATTCTTTGGATGCGCCGCCACGCTGGTTGGTGATTTCGCCCACCAAGTTCAGTGTCAGCAGGCTTTCGATCAGGCCGATGGCCGCGAGGATCACGGCGTAAGGCAAGATGATCCAGAGCGTTTCAAGCGTGAACGGCACATTCGGAATGGCGAAAGGGGGGAGGCCGCCTTCAACGGATGCGAGGTCCCCGACGCGCGGGACGGGAACATCAAACATGATGACCGCGATTGCGACGAGGCCAATGGCGGCAAGCGGGGCAGGAAACGCCTTCGTTATGCGCGGAGTGACCCAGATGATTGCCATCGTCGCGGCAACAAGAGCGAGGGTGATCCACAGTGTCATGCCCGACATCCAAGCATGACCGCCGTTGCCATCTGGGATCTTGAATTGTTCCATTTGTGCCAAGAAAATAACGATCGCGAGGCCGTTAACAAAGCCCAGCATTACGGGGTGTGGGACCATTCGGATGAATTTACCCAAGCGGAAAACACCTGCGAGGATTTGCAATATGCCCATCAGGACCACTGTTGCAAACAGGTATTGCACGCCGTGTTGCGCCACGAGGGAGACCATGACAACCGCCAACGCGCCCGTTGCACCCGAAATCATGCCAGGGCGACCGCCGAAAGCCGCGGTTATGAGACCAACGATAAAGGCGGCATAAAGACCGACGAGCGGGTCAACACCTGCCACAAACGCAAAGGCCACTGCTTCGGGAACCAGTGCCAGAGCAACCGTCAGACCCGACAGGATATCCGTGCGGGTTTGCGGCAGGTTAATTTCCCGTGGGTGCATAAAATACGAATTGTCACGCAAATTGGCGGCGAAATCGGAAATAGGGGTGCGTTTGGTCACGTGCGTCATCCTGAATGTCTGTGGCCGTGCAATAGGGCGTTCGCGCGCAAAGGTCTAGGAAGCATTGGCAGAAAACGACGAAGACTTCGTAAACGTGCTGGATAATTGTGCATCTGGGGGGCAGTGTGAACGGAAATGTGGAGGCCGCAGTATGAAACTAACCGATCTTGAAATTTTCGTTGTGGGCAATCAGCCCCCTGGTTGGGGTGGGCGGTATTTCATCTTTGTTAAGCTGACAGCGGACAACGGGATTGTCGGCTACGGCGAGGTCTATGCTGCAGCAGTTGGGCCAGATGCCATGTGCGCGGTGATCCGCGATGTGTTTGAACGGCACATGCTGGGAGAAAACGTTGAGAACATTGAGATGATGTTTCGCCGTGTGTATTCCAGCGGGTTCACTCAGCGCCCTGATCCGACAACAATCGGGGCGTTTTCGGGCATGGAAATTGCCTGTTGGGACATTCTGGGTAAGGCCCATGAGCGGCCAATCTATGCGTTGATGGGCGGATTGATGAACGAACGGATCAGATCCTACACCTATCTTTACCCGATGAAGCATCACGATATTACGGCGTTTTGGTCCTCGCCCGAGATGGCAGCGGAATCGGCCAAAGCAGCCGTGGATCAAGGCTTTACAGCGGTGAAATTTGATCCTGCGGGGCCTTACACCGCGCGCGGCGGGCATATGCCAGCGATGGCAGATATTACGCAATCTGTGGCATTTTGTAAGGCGATCCGCGAGGCGGTTGGCGACAAAGCGGATCTGTTGTTTGGCACGCACGGGCAGTTTTCAACAGCGGGAGCGATTAGGTTGGGACAGGCGCTGGAGCCGTATTCACCCTTGTGGTTCGAAGAGCCTATTCCACCCGACGCTGTGAGTGAAATGGCCAAGGTCGCGCAGGCGGTTCGCATTCCTGTGGCGACGGGGGAACGTCTGACAACCAAGGCGGAATTTGCCCCTGTGTTGCGGGCCGGCGCAGCGACGATTTTGCAGCCAGCGCTGGGGCGATCTGGCGGGATCCATGAGACGAAAAAGATCGCGGCTATTGCCGAAGTGTATAACGCTCAAGTGGCACCGCATTTGTATGCGGGTCCTGTGGAATGGGCCGCGAATATTCAACTGGCGGCAAACATTCCAAACCTGCTGATGGCCGAGACCATTCAAACGGGTGGGGCGTTTCACCTCGACCTGATTAAGCATACAATTCAGTGGGATAGCGGATATATTATCGCACCAACTGCACCAGGGTTGGGTATTGAATTTGACGAAGATTTGGCCCGTGCGAACCCGTGGACAGGGGACGGCTTACATCTGGAAATGCAGGAAGAGGCTTGTCGCTATGACGCGCCAAATTGGTTTGCAGGGGGTGCGCCGCCCGTGGTGGAATAGCGCAGTGAACTCGCCTCTTGTAAGCACTGCTTCCTGCGGCTAGGTTCAGCGCAGAGAGTTTAAGGCTATTTCGCTGATGTCCATAACCAACAAACGTGCTGTTTATTTCATCCTGCTAACGGTGATGATTGATGCTATCGGCATTGGCTTGATCATGCCCGTGATGCCTGCGCTGTTGCTTGATCTTGGTGGGTCCACTTTGGCGAATGCGGCGATTTGGGGTGGGATTATGTCCACCGTTTTCGCACTGATGCAGTTTTTGTTTGGGCCACTGGTGGGCAATCTGTCAGACCGATATGGGCGACGCAAAGTGTTGCTGGTGTCGCTGTCGGTGATGGCGGTGGACTATGTATTAATGGGAATTGCATGGTCGATTTGGCTGTTACTGGCGGCGAGGATCCTTGGTGGAATCACAGCGGCAAATCATTCAACGGCAAGTGCTGTCATTGCGGATGTGTCCAAGCCAGAAGAACGCGGTGCGAACTTTGGCCTGCTTGGGGCGGCCTTCGGGATCGGATTCATTCTGGGGCCGGTCATTGGGGGCGTCGCGGCAGAATGGGGCCCACGTGCGCCGTTCTTTGTGGCGGCTGTTTTGGCAGGTGGTATTGCGCTGTTTGGATATTTCGCGCTGGAAGAAACCGTCACCGAAGAAAACCGACGCGCGTTTGAATGGCACCGCGCATTGCCTTGGGGTGCTTTTGCCCAAGTTGGCAAGCTGGCAGGGCAAACCCGCATGTTGGTTGTGCTGTTTTTCCAAGAGGTGGCTTTCATGGTTTACCCCGTGATTTGGGCGTTTTACACCATCGCGAAATTCGGCTGGGAGGAGTGGCTTGTGGGTCTCTCGCTTGGGGCGTTTGGGTTGATGATGGCGTTTTCCCAAGGGGTTCTTATCCGCGTCGTCATCCCGCGACTTGGCGAATACCGCACCGCCGTTTTGGGCCTGTCGATGGAGTTGTTGTCGTTCATCGGCATTGCCTTTGCCCCTGCCACTTGGGTGATTTTCGCGCTGTTGCCGCTGAGCGCGTTGGGCATGTTGGCGGGTCCTGCCATGCAAGGCATCCTAAGCCGGGCCGTGCCTGACAATGCGCAAGGCGAATTGCAAGGTGTCGTAAGTTCGGTTCGCGCAATCGCGTCGATCCTTGCGCCGACGGTGATGACGGGGCTGTTCTGGGTTTACAGCGACGAGGGTTGGTTTTTCACCTTCCCAGGTGCGCCGTTCGTGCTGTCGGCATTCTTGATGATCATTGCGATCCGCATCTTGTGGGGCTTTGGCCGGTTGACCAAAGCCTAGATTGGTTCACCCGTCGATACGGGCGGCCATAATCGCGATGGCTTTTTGGTACACGCCTGCCGCGTTCCACTGTTTAATCACTTTGAAATTTGGCTGACCCTGTTGATATCCCTTGCCAGGTTTCCAACCCTTTTGGCGCAGGAAGTTCGCGGTAGAGGCCAGCGCATCGGCCTGATTGTACAAGTCAACACGTCCGTCGCCATTGGCATCAACACCATAAGATAGCGCGTTGCCAGGCAGGAACTGGGTATGTCCCAACTCGCCATGCTTGGCGCCTTTTGTGGCCCCTGTGATTGACCCTTTGTCCACCAATTTCAAAGCACCAATGGCGTGGGGTTTGAAAAAATCAGAGCGGCGGCAGTCGTAGGTCAGCGTTGTAATGGCAGACACCACTTGGCTGCCGCCCATGAACCCACCAAAGCCCGTTTCCATGCCGTGAATGGCAATGATTACGCCTGCTGGTACGCCGAACTGCTTTTCAAGCGAGTTGTAAAAGCTCGCGCTTTTGGCTTTGCGCCGCTTGCCTTGGGACACGATTGTGTCCGCGCCGCGCACTTTCATGAACTTTTCGAGCGTGTATTTGAACGACTTTTGATTGCGATCCGCTTTGATCGTGCCAGATGCGTATTGCGCATTGGCAAGCGCCTGTAGGCCACGTTTCTTGACGCCTGCTTTCTTGGCTTCTTTGGAAAACGAGGCTTTCCAAGCGTTGAACCCTGCGCTGGTGTTGCCGCAAGTGGCCGCAAATGCGGGCGCTGCTGCTAGGATGGCTGTGCTAAAAATGATGCTGCGTAAAAACATGTCTGTCCCCTGAATGGCTTTGGTAAATATAAGCACGAATTCAAAAAGGAGAATAGGGGCAGATTCTTTTCCTCGCCCAGTAGGTAATCCCTGAAATGTTGGGAGCGAACATTTTTCATCACGGGTGAACGCTCTGCCCCCGTCGTTCCGTCAGCTTTGACGAAAGCAAAGGATAGCTGAAGGCGACAATCAACCAGTCAGGAGTGGGCGATGCGCCTGACAGGCGGGGCTTTTCCTGTTGGGATGTGAACTTTGCGCATGAAAAAGCCCCGCACGGTTTGCACTGTACGGGGCTCTTGCTGGCGTGGTGTTTTATTTGCCGTGATAGGCTTGGCTCACGGCAAAGCTGTCTTCATGCCATTGCCACAGCTTGATTTGACCATCTTCAACTACGGCTTTCAAAGCGAAAGAAAACTCGCCGATTTCTTTGCCAGAATGCGGCGTAATGCCGTTCATTTTGCCAAACACAGCCACAGTGTTACCCGAAGCGAAAGCATCAGTGTTTTTCCATTCGGTTGTCTTCAGATTGGCTCCAAAAACGCCCAGAAATTCAAAGATTGCCTCTTTGCCTTTTGTTTCGCCAATCCAAGGCAGCGTTGTGTCGCCTTCATTGTGCCAAACCATGTCATCTGCCATCAAAGGGGACATTGCGTCTTGGCCTTTGCTCATGGCGCCCATGAACGCCATCACAGTGTCGAGCGATGCTTGGCTCTCATCTGTTTTGGTGTCGGCGGACAAAGGTGCAGCAAGGCCCACAGCAGTGGCAGCAGCGACGGCGAATATTGTTCTACGATTCATAGCAGTCTCCTAATTGGGTTGGGCGCACCCCAAACATGGGATGCGCTGTTGTATCGATCTTATCGGTCTTATTTGCCTGACAGCTGTTGCAATGCAGTTGCCCAGTCTTCGACGTGGTGGGTGCGCACGATCTTGCCTTCGTCGTTGAGTTCGTGGATGTCGATGGTCAGGATATCAAAGCTGCGGCCCTGGCCGTCCACGCCAAAGAACGGCGCAACAGGCGTGCCAGTTGCGCGGCTGCGCACAGTGATAAAGTTGTCCGCTTCGTGCATGGCTTGCACGTCCCATTTGAGGTCTGGGATCAATTTGCTGAAGCCACCCATTTGGCCCAGAAACGCCCCAGCGCTTTTGTTTTTGCCAGAATAGTTGCCGATGCTTTCCCAGCCTTCTGTGATCGTTTCTTTGAACGCAGATTGGTGGGTTTCAGATCCAGGGTTACTGAGAAGGTCATAGAATTTTGTGACAGTGGCGATGTTGTCAGCCCATACGCTTGAGGCCATGGACGATACGGCAATGGCAGTCGCCGCGAGGAATTTAACAGACTTGTTCATCAGATGTCTCCTAATGTGTTTCAAAGGCCACGAGTGTTTTCATGGCTATACGAGAAGAATAATGGGCTTTTCAGTGGATAATAAGTCAGTATAATAAGATTAAACTGTTCGGAAATATTAAGTAATGATTGATAACCTCCGCCAATTGGCGATTTTCGCTAAAACCATTGACCATGGGTCGTTTCGCAAAGCTGCGGGCGAACTTCGGTTGTCCCCGTCTGTGGTCAGCAGCCAGATTTCTCAGCTAGAGGAAGCGCTGGGTGTCGCCCTCATCTACCGGTCAACGCGCAAATTGCGGTTGACCAAAGAGGGCGAGGTCATGTTGGTGGCGGCGCATCGAATGCTAGAGGTTGTGGAAGGAGAGTTTTTGAAACTGTCGTCCTCCGCGAGTGAACCAAGCGGAGAATTAGAGATCACCGCGCCGTCCGTTTTGACTCTCTCACCATTGATGGATGCCATTGCCGCGTTTTCAAAAACTTACCCGCGGATTCATCTCTCGCTCGACTTTTCAGACGCGCGTCGGGATATCATCGATGATGGTTTTGACATCGCGATCCGCATGGGCAAACGGAAACGGCGGTCTGCTGCTATGCGTAAACTGTTCAAGGCACAGCGTGTTCTTGTGGCGTCTCAGGAATTTTTGCAAAAACACGACACGCCTATGCTGCCAACGGACCTGGAAAAATGGGATTGGATCACACTGAAACCAGCGCAGCATATCCCTGTTGTGTTCTCCGCAAACAACCGCGATCCGATACGGATTGCACCAAAAACCAGTGTTTTCACAAATGACGCGCAAGCCCTATATCGCCTTGCGCGTGCAGGCGCTGGTTTGGCGATTGTGCCCACGTTTTTAGCACAAGATGCTTTTGTCTCTGGAGATATGATCCATGTTTTGCCTGAATGGTCTCTTGATCCCGTTGAAGTCTTTGCGAGCTGGCCAGAAAATGCGCCAACAAACGGTCTGATCCGGCTCTTTGTCGATGCGATCAGCGATGCGGATTATTAAGCAGGGGACTGGCGGGCCGCGCCCTTGATACCCAATGTATCAAAGCAAAAGCCCCGCGCGGATTGCTCTGTGCGGGGCTTTCTTTGTGTAAGCGAGCTACCTTATTGTGGAACGTCGCCCTCAATGCCTTCAACGTAGAAGTTCATTGTTGCCAATGTGCCATCGTCCGCTGTTTCGCCTTCGGCCAACCAAGCAGAGCCGTCTTGTTTGTTAATTGGGCCTGTGAAGGAATGCATTGTCTTGGCGGACAGTGCGTCTTGGATCGCTTTGGCAGAGGCCTGAACATCTGCTGGGATTTTGTCAGAGAATTCACCGATGGCAACCATGCCTTCTTGAATGCCGTCCCAAGTGTCTGTGCTTTCCCATGTGCCATCGATCACGGCTTTGGTGCGTGCGATGTAGTAGGGTGCCCAGTCATCAATGATCGAAGACAGACGTGCGTTTGGACCGAACTGTTTCATGTCAGATGCTTGGCCAAAGGCGTAGATGCCTTTTTCTTCGGCGATTGTCATGGCAGCAGGGGAATCTGTGTGCTGCATGATGATGTCTGCACCTTGGTCGATCAGGGCGTTTGCGGCATCAGCCTCTTTGCCCGGATCAAACCATGTGTAGACCCACACGATTTTCATTTTCACATCTGGGTTCACTTTTTTCGCAGCGAGGTAGGATGCGTTGATGCCGCGAATAACTTCGGGGATTGGGAAGGATGCGATGTAACCGATTGTGTTGGTTTCGGTCATGTGGCCCGCGATGTGGCCGATGACTGTGCGGCCTTCATAGAAGCGCGCAGAGTATGTGGACACGTTGTCGGCGCGTTTGTAGCCTGTTGCGTGCTCAAACTTCACGTCTGGGAATTTTTTCGCAACGTTGATCGTTGGGTCCATGTACCCAAACGAGGTTGTGAAGATCAGTTTGTGACCTGACAGGGCCATCTGTGTCATTACGCGTTCTGCGTCTGCACCTTCTGGCACGGATTCTTGGTAGGATGTCACGACTTTGTCGCCGAGCGCTTCTTCAACCGCTTTACGACCTTGGTCGTGCTCATAAGACCAGCCGAAATCGCCTGTTGGGCCGACGTAGATAAAGCCGACTTTCAGCGGATCTTCGGCGAAGGCAGCGCCTGCAAGTCCAGTGGCAAGGGCAGCGCCTGCCAGCAGTGTTTTCATAAGGTTCATTGGTGTCTCCTAGTTGGTGGTGTCGCGCGAGCGGCGACGGTTATTTATTTCGGTTATGTCGTGGCGTGAAACAGCTTACCCAGTGATGCAGGTGCATTCAGGCTGGTGCGGGCTTTGTCGGCGGACATTATGACGAGGACAATAATGGTAACGAGGTAGGGAGTCATCGACAAATATGCAGGTGAAATGGACATTCCCGCCGCTTGTAGGTTGAGTTGTAGCACCGTGATCCCACCAAAGAGATAAGCACCAATCAATGCGCGGCCGGGTTTCCAGCTGGCGAACACGACAAGGGCAAGGGCGATCCAGCCTGCACCTGCGGTCATGCCTTCGGTCCATTGGGGCACGCGGACAAGCGAAAGGTACGCACCGCCGATGCCCGCCATCGCGCCGCCAAAGCCGATGGCCATGAGGCGGATGCGAATGACCTTATAGCCGAGCGCATGGGCAGCGTCGTGATTTTCACCGACTGCACGCAGAACGAGGCCAGCGCGGGAGCGGTTGAGGAAGTACCAGATCGCCGGAACCGCGAGGATGGAGATGTAGACCATGGGGTCGTGGCTGAACAGCAAGGGGCCGACGACGGGCAGGTCTGTCAGGACAGGAATGTCTAGTTTTTCAAATTTCGGCGGTTTGATGCCTGCGTATTTGTGCCCGAGTAGCGCAGCAAAGCCGAGGCCGAACATGGTCAGGCCAAGACCAGAGGCGACTTGGTTCGCCATGAGGTACTGTGTGAGGATCGCAAAGATCATAGACAGCGCCGCGCCGCAGATCGCGCCAAATACGAAGCCCAGCCACGGGGAGCCTGTGGTGACCGCGGCGATAAAACCGCAGACCGCGCCGATGATCATCATGCCTTCTACGCCGAGGTTGAGGACGCCTGCTTTTTCCACCACCAGTTCGCCAAGCGCGGCGAGCAGGATGGGTGTGGACGCGGCCATAAGGGCGACGATCAGGGTGATGGGGGAGATTGCGGAGAG
>CALLAV010000241.1 GCA_938001995.1 uncultured Amylibacter sp.
CGTCACCCAGATATGGTTGGGGATGCGGGCGAAACACGATGCCTAACCTCTGGCGATCCGAGCACTGTTGGCACGGCTGCCACACGCTTTATTGGCCGAAAATTGGTGTTTGAGGGCGTCTAAAGCGCCCCAAGCACCGAAATCTCCAGATCTGAAGCTTAATCGGCAGATTGCACGCTCGTGCGCTTTGCCGTACATCACACATGACTTTCAAGGAGACGGCTATGACAACGTCTAAAAACATCGCAATTCTAGGGGCTTCTGGCTATACGGGCGCAGAACTGGTGCGCCTAATCGCAACCCACCCGCAAATGGAAATCAAGGCGCTGACAGCAGATCGCAAGGCGGGGTTGGATTACGGCCAAGTCTTTCCGCATCTGCGGTATCTTGATTTGCCCAAGCTGACAACAATTGCCGAAGTTGATTTCAGCGCGATTGACATGGTGTTCTGTGCCTTGCCCCACGCCACCAGCCAAGAAGTGATCGGCACATTGCCCACAAACGTAAAGATCGTTGATCTTTCTGCCGATTTCCGTCTGCGCGATCCAGAGGTTTATGCCAAATGGTACGGCGGCGAACACACCCAACAAGAGCTGCAAAAAGAGGCAGTCTACGGGCTGACTGAATATTACCGCGATCAGATCAAAACCGCACGTCTTGTGGCCGGTACAGGGTGTAATGCCATGACGGGGTTGATGCCTGTGCTGCCACTTCTGGGCGCAGGTGTGATAGAAACTGATGACATCATGATCGACCTTGCAACAGGCGTATCTGGGGCAGGGCGCGGCGCCAAAGAAGGCATGTTGCACTCCGAAGTGTCAGAGGGCTACCGCGCGTATAATGTTGCGGCGCACCGTCATCTGGCCGAGTTTGATCAGGAAATGAGCCTGATGGCTGGTAAACCCGTCGAGGTGACTTTTACCCCGCATTTGCTGCCCCAAAACCGTGGAATCCTTGCGACGATTTATGTCAAAGGGGATGCGGATGCGATCTATGGAGCGCTAAAAGCGAAATACGATGACGAGCCGTTTGTCTATGTCCTCCCTTTTGGTGAAGCCCCAGCAACACAACACGTGCGCGGCTCAAATTACTGCCACCTTGGCGTGATCCCGGATCGTAAACCCGGCCGCGTTATGGTGTTCTCGACCCTTGATAACCTCACCAAGGGCTCTTCGGGTCAAGCGATCCAAAACGCGAACCTTATGCTTGGCCTGCCCGAAGCAATGGGCCTAGAAATGGCACCGCTGTTCCCGTGATTGCACATCCTCTTTACACCGTTCCCAAGGACGCCTTCACGGCGTTTTTGGCGCGGGGTGGGGATATGCAGGCGGGCTACATAGCCTATTCGCTTTTGCTGGCGATCTTTCCGTTTCTGATCTTTTGCGTCTCGCTGACGGGATGGGCCATCGGCGATGACCGAAGTGCCGAAGCTGTCGGCGTTTTGTTCGAATTTGCACCTGTCTATCTGGCCGAAGTCCTGCAACCGGTTCTTGAAGAGGTGCTCGCCCATGATCACGGGCTGTTCACGATCTTTATTGTCTTGGCAATCTGGGCCGCCATGCGCGCGGTTGAGGCAATTAACCGCGCTTTTGACGGTATTTACGGAGAACGGGACGGGGGCGTTTGGATTGCGCGAAAAACCAAAGCATTAGTCACTGTGATTGTGTCGGCATTGTCTGCTGTGGTGCTCGGCTTAACCATCCTTTTGGCCCCAACTTTGATTAATATCGTCGAAGACTTTACCCAATGGGATATCCCAACAAACATCACGTTGATGCGCTATGCCGTTGGTATTGTTGTTTTTTACATCCTTATGTGGATGCTGCACTGGTTTTTACCCAATCACCACGCCCAAGGGTTTCCCCGCTGGCCAGGTGCGTTGTTTTCCACGATCACATGGCTGATAATGGCAACTGGTCTGTCGTTCTATCTTGCGTATTCAGGCACATATTCCATCACTTACGGCGCACTTGCAGGGATCGTCATCACGATGCTTTTCCTCTACTTTTCTGGTGCAATCATCCTATTTGGTGCAGAGTTAAACGCCGCAATCGCACGCCATAATAACGGGAGTTAAGTCATGGCTGGTTTGAAAAAGAAACGTCGCATCCAACTCATTGGCCTTGGCTTTGGCTGCCTAATTGCGGGTTTTGGCGCGATCTATTTTGCCGCGGGCGACGCTTTCCAGTATTTCTATAGCCCCAGCGACATTGTCGAAAAACGCCCAGCGGAAGGTAAAATGATCCGCATTGGTGGGCTGGTCAAAGAAGGCTCCATCGCCAAAGACGGCGCGACCATCACCTTTGTTGTAACAGACGGCGGCGCAACATTGCCGGTTACCTTCACAGGCATCGTACCTGACCTGTTCACCGAAGGCACAGGCATGATTGCCACGGGTGTGTTGGAGGGCGGAACCTTCCAAGCCGATGAAATCCTTGCAAAACATGACGAGGAATACATGCCCAAAGAAGTTGCCGACGCGCTCAAAAAACAAGGCGTTTACAAGCCCGGGTCGGAGTAGCGTTCGCTGCGCTTATGAAAAATTAGCGAAAATTCACCACTTTACGGTCGAGAAATTGGCCTGATTTGAGGTGGTGGAATGCAATCTGTTGACGAAATTGCCCGTGAAATCGTGCGCCGTGAAGGGGGGTATGTGAATGATCCCGACGATCCAGGCGGTGCGACGAAATATGGTGTAACCATTCATACAATGCGACGGTTGGGGTTGGATTTAACCCAAGACGGTCGCGTGGATGCACATGACGTAAAAGCGCTGAGCGAGGGCGAAGCGGTCGAGATTTTCAAAACGCATTATTTCACCAAACCTCGGATTGGTGATTTGCCTGCCCAGTTACAAGCCAGCGTGTTTGATATGTACGTAAACGCAGGTGGCAATGCGGTAAAAATCCTGCAACGTCTGGTTGCCAAATTCGGCCATACCGTCAGCGTGGATGGTCAGCTAGGGCCAAAATCCATCGCGGCGGTCAAAGCATCTTTTGGCATTGCCCCCAATCACTTGGTGGACGCTTACGGGATTGCACGGCGTAATTATTATTACGCTTTGGCTGATCGCCGCGCGGCATCGCGCAAATACGCACGCACCCGTTCTGGTGCAAAGGGCGGTTGGATCAAACGGGCTGAGGAATTCATTTCAGAAAAATATCATCTAAGCCTAGCAGAGCATAAGAAGAGGTGTGCAAAATGGGGTTAATCCGAGACATCTTCGGTTTGGGCAAAGCCGTCAAAGACGTGGCCGAGGTTTTTGTGGTGAACAAAACCGAAAACGCTAGTTTTGAACATTTAGAACATTCGGCCGCACTGGAACAATTCTCGTCCGAATTCAAACGGGGACGGGGCAATTGGTTCAACAACCTTGTGGATGGGTTAAACCGCCTGCCGCGCCCTGTATTGGCGCTTGGCACGGTTGGGTTGTTTGTATTCGCTATGGTGGATCCGATTGCATTTTCGGCGCGCATGATCGGGCTTGATGCGATCCCGCGTGAATTGTGGTGGCTGCTTGGGGCGATTGTGTCTTTCTATTTTGGGGCGCGTGAATTGCATTATGTGCGCAAATCAAAACCCGCCAAACCAATGGAGCCTGCAAGCCTGTTCAAACCGACACCCATCGCATTCGAAGACAACGCCGCAGTTGCCGACTGGATGAACACCCGCACCAATGCGTAACCCGCGACAAGACGCTCCTTAATTTGAATTGTTGCCAAACCGTGGCGTGCTATATGTTGCATATCACAGTTTAAGGTAACCAAATGATTGCTGAAATTGGCCACTTTGCGGTTCTTCTGGCGTTTGCGATTGCGCTGTTGCAATCAGTGATGCCGTTGATTGGGGCGCAGAAAAATTGGGCGGGCTGGATGCAGCTCGGCGATAGCGCGGCTGTGTCACAATTTGTGCTGATTATGGTTAGCTTTGCTGCGCTGACATACAGTTTTGTGGTTTCTGACTTTTCGTTGCAACTGGTGGCGAACAATTCCCATTCCGCGAAACCGATGCTGTACAAAGTCACGGGGGTTTGGGGCAATCACGAAGGCTCTATGCTGCTCTGGATCCTGATTCTTGTGTTTTACGGCGCGCTTGTGGCGCTGTTCGGGCAGAACCTGCCAGCGGCGCTAAAGGCGCGGGTTTTGGCGGTTCAGTCGATGATTTCGGCGGCCTTTCTGGCGTTTCTGATCTTTACCTCAAACCCGTTCACACGGCTGGCAAATCCGCCATTGGATGGCAACGATCTGAACCCACTGCTCCAAGACCCGGGGCTCGCATTTCATCCGCCGTTTTTGTACCTCGGCTATGTTGGTCTTTCGATGTCGTTCTCTTTCGCGGTCGCGGCCCTGATCGAAGGGCGTGTCGATGCCGCGTGGGCCCGTTGGGTGCGTCCTTGGACGCTGTTGGCTTGGGTCACACTGAGCATCGGCATCGGGCTTGGCTCTTGGTGGGCGTATTACGAGCTCGGTTGGGGCGGGTGGTGGTTCTGGGACCCAGTCGAAAACGCCAGCTTCATGCCGTGGCTGATCGCTGCTGCCTTGTTGCATTCTGCCATTGTGGTTGAAAAACGCGATGCGCTGAAAAGCTGGACCATTTTGCTGGCAATCCTTGCCTTTTCCTTCTCGCTGATTGGGACGTTCATCGTGCGCTCGGGCGTTATCACGTCGGTGCATGCTTTTGCGAACGACCCTGAACGTGGCGTGTTCATCCTCGCCATTCTGACGGTTGCCATTGGTGGCGCGCTGACGCTGTTCGCCGCGCGGGCAGGGCAGATGAAAACCAACGCGGCGTTTTCCTTCTTTAGTCGTGAAAGCGGGCTGGTTTTGAACAAC
>CALLAV010000242.1 GCA_938001995.1 uncultured Amylibacter sp.
AAAATCAGCATGTCCGACTGGGGCATCCTTGATCAGAATGCTGCGCTTAGTACACTCATCGACCTTTTCCCAGACACAGAAATCCGCGTCATTGGCCATTCGCTCGGCGGCCTCACCACCGCATTCCAC
The DNA here is from genome assembly GCA_938001995.1 of uncultured Amylibacter sp. GTDB lineage: Bacteria > Pseudomonadota > Alphaproteobacteria > Rhodobacterales > Rhodobacteraceae > Amylibacter. Next base: position 130 of record CALLAV010000242.1, read on the forward strand.
GAACATGCACACCGTATCGCAAGGTTCTCTGCCATATGCTCTGGTCCAGCCTATTGGCGGCGCGCACCGTTCCCCCATAACGTCACAGCCTTCGTGTTCTGGTACATCATGGGACCCCTTGGCATCGCCCTCACAGGGTCCGTCCCGTCACGCCTGCTCGGCACGCCCAGCCCAATCCCGAAACATGCCTTTCGCCAATGGCGCAGATGGTGTTGCAACTGGAATTTACACCGACCCGATTGGGGTAAGACCATGCCGACCCCGAACCTCGACGCCGTCACCGCAGACCTAAACCTAATCGCTGTGTCTGACGACGGGCTGGTCCCGCCCGTTTGCGTGGCTGACCTCGCCAAATTCTATCCCAAAACCAAAAGCACGTTTGAAACCGTAACGCCTAACGATGCGGGCATCGACAAAATCGGCCACCTCGCCATTTTTCGCCCCAAATGCGCGACCGTTTGGCCAAAGCTGCTTTAGCGTTTGGACAGCAGGAAAGAAAACAGGGCGAGCAGTACAAAACCTGCAGATGTCGGTGCAAGCCAAAACACCCCAGCCGTGGCATAGACATAGCCACCCACCGCAGACCCTACTGCCATCCCACCGTAAACCGCAGACCCGTTCAGCGCGAGCAACAGGTTCGCCATGTCAGGCCGCATCCCGATCAATCGCGACTGTTGCGGCGCAAACAAAACCATCGACGCCCCTGCCCACGACCCAAGCAGCAAAAACGTAACCCACGCAATCGTCGGGGCGATTTGCAGGGCAACAAAAACGGAGCCCGTTCCGATCAGGCTCGCCAAAATCAGCACATCAGGCCCAACCCGATCAATCATCCGCATTGCGAAAATATTGCCCATAATCCCACCAATGCCAAAGGTCATCAACGCATAGGGCAACCACGCGGCGGGAAACGTTAGCCATTCGATCAGGTAGACCGCGATAACAGCATAAGTCGCCAACTGCCCTGCCATCTGAAAGGCTGTGACCGAAATTGCTGGGGCCAAAATGCGATCCGTTAAGATGTTCCAAATCTCGGCCAGCCTCGCGCGTTGGCCGCGTGGGGTTTCGGGCACAACAACCCAAACCGCCAGCGCAATCAGCATAGCGCAAGCCGCGATCACTAACAGCGTTGCGCGCCAACCGAGGAAATCACCACCAATTGCGGTCAGCGGCACGCCCAAAACTGTGGCCACTGTCATGCCAGCGAACACTTTGCCAAGCGCCATGCCACGCTGTGACACATCCACCAATGCCGCCCCTGCAGCAGACGCCATTGGCCCAACAATCGCGGCGCCCACCGCCAAAATCATCCGCCCTGCGACAGCCACACCATAGTGTTGCGCGATCCCCGTCAGCGCCGTGCCAGCCGCCATGGCCGTCAACCCGATCAGGATCAAGCGCCGCCGATCCCAATTTCCAACAACCGTTTGCAACAACGGCGCCGCCAACGCATTGGTGATTGAAAAAGCCGCCACCAGATAGGCAATCTCACTTTCAGTTGCCTGCAATCCTTCGGCCATTGGCACCAGCAACCCGATTACAGACAGCGACGCCACAGCGAGGATGAAGTAACAAGCTGACAAAACAGCCAACGCGATGTTGGGATTAGGGGCGCTCTTTTCCATGATTTCACCCTATCCTCTGGCCCCACACAAACAACAGCGTTACGCTGCGATCACACAATTGAAAGCGATGTCACATGCGTCTTGCAGGAAAAACAGCTTTGATCTTTGGCGGCGGCCAAGCCCCAAGCGACGACCCGAACGCCCCTATGGGAAATGGCCGCGCCGTCGCCCTAACCTATGCACGAGAAGGCGCTAAGGCTTTTGTCGCGGACCGCGATATTAACGCCGCGCAAGCGGTCGTTAATGAAATCACGGCCGAGGGTGGCACGGCGATTGCGCAGGCCTGCGATGTTTTGGAAGAAGGCGACATTTCTGCCGCGATCGACGCCACCAAAAACCACTGGGGCCGCCTCGATATCCTGCACAACAACGTTGGCCTGTCGATCGAAGCGGGCGACGCCGAAATCACCGATATAGATGCCGATGCCTTTGACCACATTATGCGACTCAATCTCAGGGCCATGGTGCTGGCGGCGAAACATGCTCTACCGATCATGCGCGAACAGCGATCTGGTGTGATCCTCAACATTTCTTCCATTGCAGCCACAGAAACCTATCCATGGGTTGGGTACAAAGCGTCGAAGGCTGCGATCCTTGCGTTGACCGAACAACAGGCCATCCAGAACGCTGAATATGGTATCCGCGCCGTGGCCATCCAGCCGGGAATGATTGACACTGTCATGGCCGTGGACGCCCGCGCCAAAGCATGGGATCAGCCCCGCGCAAAGGTCGCCGCCACGCGCGCGGCCAAAGTGCCGATGGGGCGGCAGGGCACTGCCCAAGACGTGGCTAACGCTGCGCTTTTCCTTGTTTCAGATGAAGCGAGTTTTATCTCGGGTGTTTCTTTGCGTGTCGACGGCGCATCGGGTTGCCGCGTCGGCTGACCTATTCAATTACCACGCGCACGGCTTGCGATTGCCCCATCGCGTCAATCACTGTTATGGACAAGAACCCTGGTCCTGGAACGTCAATATCCGCCTGTCGTTCAAAGCTTTCAACGACCACAGGTTTGCCATTTGCAAGCCACGAAAACGGCGGCACGCCGCGATCAACTTTGGCGACAATTCCATCTTCGCCCACCAAAACCAGCCTTGCGCCGCTGGGCGGAAAGGTAATCTCTGGTAGGGTATCCACCGCGCGCGAGCCAGGTTTGCGATATGTCTTCAATTGTGTGGGCAGTTGCGCATTGGTCACCGTCAACGCCTCTGGTGGCGGGCGCATCAACGGATCCAACTTTGGCTTTATCGCCGCAAACACATCAAACAAAACAGGTGCTGCCAATTCCGCCCCCAACTCGCCTGGCATCGATGCGCCATCCGCACGACCCAGCCATACGCCAACCGTGTGCCGCCCATCAAATCCAATCGCCCATGCATCGCGGTGGCCATAAGACGTCCCTGTTTTATAGGCAACACCTTCGCGCACAGCACCATTGGGCGGCGCAACACCTGACAAGATATCACTGACATACCACGCGGCCACAGGGCCAATAACAGGCGGGCGGACGGCAACATCCACTTCGGCGTCCAAGTCATAGACCAGCGGAACAGCCAGCCCACCTTTGGCAAGGCTCGCATAAATTCCCATCAAATCCGTCAGCCGCAATCCAACACCACCAAGCCCAATGGCAAGCCCTGCCGCGCGTTCACTTGGCAGTTCGGGGCGTGCGCCAGCCCGCTTCATGCGGGCCATCAAAACCGACGGTTCAATCGCGTCGAGCATCATGACAGCGGGAATGTTCAGCGACAGTTGCAACGCCTCGCGCACGCGAATTTGACCGCGAAATGCATTGTCGAAATTCTGCGGCGCATAGGGGCCAAACCGCACGGGGCCATCGGTTACAATTGTTTCGGGGTGGGCAATGCCAGCATCAAACGCCAGACCGTAAATAAGCGGTTTCAGCGTGGATCCGGGTGAACGAACGGCCTGCGTCATATCCACAAAACCTTGCCGCCCTGTATCCAGATAATCAGGCGATCCAACGCTGACCAAAACAGCGCCTGTCTGATGATCCACGACCATCACCGCACCTGACAGGGCAGCATGCCGTCCTTGCACATGGCGCGCTAACAGGGCCTCGGCCTTGGATTGCATTTGGTGATCTAATGTCAGGCGGTGGCGCAAAACGGTTGGCGCAACAGCGACCACCCGTTCCGAAATATGTGGTGCGAGAAAATCGAACGTGAACCGCTTTGTTGGAACAGCTTCGCGCTTCGCAGCCTTTGCGGCGTCAGCACTCAACACGTTTGCAACAACGCCCCGATCCAACACCCGATCCCGCGCGGCCTTTGCGCGATCTGGCGCACGATCTGGGCGCCGCGACTCAGGGGACTGCGGCAGTGCCACCAACAGCGCCGCCTCCCCTTCGGTCAATCGAAAAGGCTCTTTGCGAAAATAACTCAGGCTCGCCGCACGAACCCCTTCGATGTTGCCGCCATAAGGCGCAATCCGCAGATACAGCTCAAGAATTTCCGATTTGTTACGCACCCGCTCCAACGCCCAAGCCACACGCATTTGCCGAACCTTACCGCGCCACGAGCCCGTACCGCTGTCTTCGAGCAGCCGGGCCACTTGCATGGTCAAGGTCGACCCACCAGAAACCACTTCCCCATTCCAAACCGCCTGTCCAACAGCCCGCGCCGCCGCCCAAAGATCGACGCCGCTGTGCCGATAGAACCGCTTATCCTCAAACGCGATTAGTTGATCCAGATATTGCCGTGATACCTCTTGCGTGGTCACAGGCAAGCGCCAGCGTCCATCCGCCACGGTGAACCCGCGCAGCAAACGCCCGTTTCGATCTTCAACTACGACGGAAACGTCGGGCGTCAACGAAGGCAGCTCGGTGCGATCCACCCAGACCGTCCACGCCACGAAAGCCAGCACGACAACTGCTATCGTGCTGCCCCATCGTAGGATCAGCCGTCTTGCGCGGTCCGGGCTCATCGAATGGTCACACGTCCTGTGTCAGTGCGCGCGCGGAAATCAGGGCGGTACATGTCTTCGACCACCGCCGCTGGATGATGGAAAGACCCCGGCGATACCGCCCGCAGGATATACGCCATCTGGAATGGCTTGCGCCCTGTCCAATCCACCGCAGCCAAGAACCGATCCGTGCGAAATTCGCTGTTTTGCACATTCGCATTGAGGTCCAACCAATCGAGCGCGCGAATATCACCGCCTGCAATGAGGTTCGGATTGTCGATCTCCATCCCTGCAGGCAGCGGGTCGTTAACCATCAATCGCGCCTGCGTGTCGCGCAGCGGCGTCACACGGATCAAAGCAACAATTCGATCGTTTTGCGCCACGGATTCGAGCGTTGCAGGATCACCTTCAGTTGTGAAATACTCCCGCTCGATCTTGTACCCGTTGCCGCCCGCTGGTTCTGGCTCTGAGGGCACACCAAACACAGAAACCACCGCCGTTGTTTCGCGATCTCCGCTGTTTTCCAATGCAACGCCTGTGATCAAGTCGTCTTCGCTAAGCGTTCGGACCAACGGCGCGTTCATCGTTGATCCATTCAGCAAAATACCCTCTGCGCCACCTTCTTTGATGAGCGCATTCACGGCCAACAGCGACCACATGTTTTCCTGCGTGGACCGTCGCGCAACGGGCGCGCGGCTGACCGTATCCGCCAAGGACACAAGATCAATCGCATCGCTTCCCGCGTCGACTGCCAGCGACAAAACCGCCGCCTGATCACGAAGGCCGGTACCATAGTCGCTGCGCCAGCCCAAACGGCGTTCACCATCTGCGACCCGTGCACCTGCCAATCGGAACATCCGATCCGCACGGCCCTGATCCCCGTAGGACGCCAGCGCTGCACCCAATTGCGCCTGCGCCAAAGCCGTCGCAAACGCGTCTGATCGCGTATCGGAATAATACCGAAGATCGCCAATCGCCGCATATCCTTCGCGGGCCAAAACCATCAGCGCATAAGCCAGATCTTGGCCACCATCTTCAAAATCAGCGGCATAATTCACGCGGTTACGCAAATTGTTCAGCGCTTTTTCAAATGCCTGATCGGGCACAGTGTACCCTTGCGCACGCGCACGGCTCAGAAAGTCCGTAACATAGCTGTCGAGCCACAAATCCCCACTCGACGGATACCACAGCCCAAAGGCACCATTACTGGCTTGGTTTCCCAGAACCCGAACAATTGCCTGATCAATTCGCTTTGCCACACGCTTTTTATCGGCCAGACCCAAGGCCTCAGAGAGCTGATCGAAATACAACAACGGCATCGCTTTGCTGGTCACTTGTTCGGTGCAGCCATAGGGATAGCGGTCGAGCGCGGTCAGCAAACCTGGTGCATCAAATCGCGCCAGCGGACCAACGGCAAGGGTCGCACGAACCGTCCCATCGTGCAGGCCAGCCATCATGTTCACATCCATGCTCAGCGCTTGTCCCGCAGCCAACGTCACCCGCGTTTGGCGCGCAATCTCGGGATCATTCCATTGCACGGGCACGTTGATATTCTTGCTCAACAGTTTTCCATCGGGCGTTTTGACAAACACCTCAAACCGTTGCGTGCCAACCAAATCGGCAGTTACGGGCAGTTCTAAAACAGCACGCTCACCCTGTGAAAGGGTCACGTTTTGTGTGCCAGACTGCGCTAACGACAACCCGAGCGTGCTGCCCAGCGTCACTTCAAAATCACCTGTCGGCCCAAAGGCATGAGTCATTTCCAACCGCACCCGGCTTTGGTCGCCGGGCGTCATAAACCGCGGCGCATTCGCAACCAACACCACTGGATCGCGTACAAGCACGTCCTGTTCCGCATGCCCGACGCCCTTGCCAGACCAAACCACAGCCATTAGGCGAACCGTGCCGTTGAAATCGGGCATATCAAACGAATGGCGTACCATGCCATCCGCGCCAACGGTTAGCGCGCCCGAAAACTGCGCCAAAACCTCCTCGGCTGGGGGCGGCCCTTGCAGCCCTGCGCTTGCCTGACTGTCGCCGCCAGAACGCAAGCGCCCAGCATCGCCAGACCCATCAATCAAACGCCCATACACATCGCGCAACTCAACACCCAACTTGCGCTGACCAAAGTAATGTCCATCGGGCGACGGCGTTTTGAACCCTGTTAAGTTCAACACACCAACGTCCACAGCTGCAATGGTCACATATGCGGTGTCACCTGCCACGCCATCCACTTTCAACGCAACGTCCAACGCACCTCGCGGTGCTGCCTCTGCTTCGTTTACAAACTCAGCTGATAACAATTTCGCGCCTGGATCGACCTTCGCAAAGGCCAACCCCAAAGCACGCGACGGATTAACACCGCCGTCCATCGCCCGCACAACGGATGCAGTGACATAAGCACCCGCACCCCAGTCATCTGTCACATTCAGCGCAATTTCGTTCGCGCCCTTGGACACAGCCACGGAACGCGTTTCGATCAAACGATCCGACAGAACCGATACCTGCGCCACACCATCGAACCTTGAAACAACACGCAACGTGGCGGCATCGCCAATGGCATAGGCAGCGCGGTCCATCGCGACCTCTAGCAGATCGGGCGTATCATCTGCCCCACCACTTGCATACCAGCCCGCGTTGAACCGCAAAGAAGACTGGGCAAACTGTGCCCCTTTGTGAACCAATTTCAGTTCATATTCGCCCCATTCCACCATCGCCGCAATCTTTGCGGCCTCGCCTGCGTTTAGCATTACATCACCGCTTGCAATCCGCTCGCGGCGCGTTGTCGGTTCGTAGTTCCATTGGCCGTATTGGCGGTACCACTGATAGCGCGTCTTCAAACGATTGAGCACCCAGCCCACCTGTGGCATGTCCATCCGCGCGCCGTTTGCATCAACGGCAATCACTTCAAAACCCGCTTCTGACCCTTCGGCCACATTGCCATCAAACAACGGTTTAATCCCGATCAACACCTTTCCAGGCATCACAGGCGCGGAGATCCGACGCTCAACTGGCCGCCCTGATCCATCACGTAACCGCACCACGGCAGTCATCTCCAGCGGCTGGGCCACATCTTGCACTTGTGGCAGACGCAGGTTCAAAACCGCCGTGCCATCCGCTGCTGTTTCTCCACCCGTCACACTCTCGTATCGGGTGCGAAACACATCGTCCGCCGCGCCAAATCGATAGCCTTTGTACCCAGCCAATTCGCGCGCCGCAGACAGCTTTACTTCGCCTTCAATCTGCAAACCTGCCCCGACCGCACCAAACAAATACTTTGCATCAATCCGCAATTCGGGCGTGTCGGTCAGAACAAAAGGCCCATCGCCCAGTGCCAGATCAAAGTCGATTTTCTCTGGCACGAAATCCTCGACCAGCACGCGCCGTTCTAGCAATGGCGACGCATCACGATCTGCGTATACGCGCAGTTTCCACGTGCCCCGCGCCGCATTTGCTGGCAAATCAAACGCGTTTACTGCGCCACCAGCACCAACAGCATTCGCCAAAACCCGCGTAAATCGCACCCCGTCGGGGCGCACCAGGTCCAGCGTCAACGGCACGCCATCGATTGCATCCGCTGTGCCATTTCGTGCCAATAGTGTCGTATGCACCACTTCACCTGGACGATACGCGCCACGATCTGTGGCCAGGAAAACGTCAATCGCTTTGGCAGGTTGACGCCCTTCAACACCACGATCAGACAGATCATATTCTGCTGCCGCCTGATCAATAAACGCATAATCTGCGCCGTTTTCCACAGTGATCAACGCAGGCGCGGAGCCGCCTGTTCCCAGCGCCAATCCTGCCGAAAACATCGCATATCCTTGCGCATCTGTAACCGCTTTGCCCAGCACAACATTCGACTTGCTGATCAAGCGCACTGTTGCACCTTCCATCGCATTTGCGCTGCGCAATGAACGTGCAAACACATGCAAACCATCGTTTCCCTTCATGGTGGAAATGCCAATGTCGGACACGATAAACCACTGCGTTGCCACCGTGTCTGGTTGTTTTTTAACGCCCGGACTCTTCGCTGTTAGGGCGTAAACACCCGCCTCAAAGGTTGTTAAAGCGTCAGCAATCGGCAGCGCCGTGGTCACCTCTTGGTTCAACGTGCGTTTCACATCCGCTGTACCGGTCCAGACTTCTTGGCCCAAATTCCCCGCCAGAAAATCCACATCCCAGCGCGAAATTGGTTTGCTGAACATTCCGTCCTGCACAGTGCGCAGCAGGTTGCGATCCCCAACACGGT
>CALLAV010000243.1 GCA_938001995.1 uncultured Amylibacter sp.
TCATCATCGCCTTTTTCTTCTTTAACACGCACACCCAGATCACCCGCAATCACCCGCTGCGCCGCCCCCGCCAAACGTCCCACAGGGCGTGCCAGGCGTTCGGCAAACCACAAACCCAGCCAGATGGCTGCAAGGATCACAATCAGCGCAAACCCAAGGTAAATCAGCGCAAGATCAAACAACAATTGGTCCCGCTCCTGTTCCCCTTGATTGTACAGAGCGACGGTTTCCTTCGTTTCATCCAGCAGATTCAGGATTTCCCCATCCACACTGCGCGACACATAGACATACCGATCAGGATAGGCGTTCAAGCGGATCAATGCGCGAAATTCGTTGTTGTCCCAGTCTTGGATCACAACGGTTTTACCCTGCTCTGCCTGTTCTAGGCTGGTGGCAGAGGGCTCTTCAAAGTCGAACAAATAGCTGCGTTCACCGCGCGCTTTCAGTCGCGCGCCGCCGTCGATCACATAAGCCTCTTTTAGTCCTCGCTGAATGCGCTGTTGGCCAAGCGTCAGGGACGATCGCAATTCGCCCTCAGCATTCAAACCCAGCACTTGGCGTTGCTGATTCAAGAACTGCGCGATCAATTGCGCGTCCGTCACAAGATCGTCACGCTGTTCGTTTTCATAGGCTTGAGCCGCAGCAAGTGAATTGCCGACCACATTTTGCACACGGGTCGAAAACCAGTTTTCAAAGCCGAAATTCAGCAAAATTGTGGAAATTACCGCCACCAAAACCGTCGGCACAAGGGCGACAAAAGCGAACACGCCAGACAGTCGCAGGTGCAACCGTGAGCCAGCGGTTTTCTTGGACCGCGCCGTCATCATGCGTAGGATGCGTTGCCCCACAAGGGCGGCCACCACCAACACATAGATGAAGTCCAGCAGCAGGACAAAGCGGATCAGATCGTTAGAAACAGAGCCGTTCGTGGAGCGCAAAACCATGTAAGTGGTCAACACCAGAACAGGCGCGAGCAATGCCAAGGAGATGGCAAAAATCGTCTGGACCCGCCGCTGTTTACGCCAAGTGTTTATACGCCGCCAAAGTTTCCCAATGTTCATGGGGTCTGCTCTATCAGAAACGGCTTACTGTGCCGATTGTGACTGTTTTACATCAATTTCTTGGTGCGTGTCACCTGAATATCATGCTCTTTGATCTTTTTGCGCAAGGTATTTCGGTTGATCCCTAACAGCTCGGCGGTTTTGATCTGATTGCCGCGCGTGGCCGACAAAGAAAGCGCCAACAGCGGCAGTTCAACCTCTCGCAAAATACGGTTGTACAGGCCAGGCGGTGGCAATGCGTCGCCGTGCAGATCGAAATACCTTTGGATATGCGCCTCGACCGATGCGGACAGTTTTTCTGTCACGAGCGGCGTGCTTGGGGCCGCTTGTTCGGCCTCTTCCTTTAAGGCCGCAGCGACAAAAGTGGCACTGATATCGTCATCAGGACACAGTAGCACCAAACGCTGCACAAAATTCTCAAGCGCACGCACATTGCCAGGCCACGCTGCCACACGCATTTGTTCAAGTGCAGATTTTGCAATGGTTTTCAACGGCATACCGCGTTCTGCGCACAGGCGCAGAAAATGTTGGGTTAGCGGACCAATGTCTTCGATCCGATCGCGCAAAGGCGGCAGATTGATCGGCATCACGTTCAACCGATAGAATAAATCCTCGCGAAACAAACCGTCATTGATCAGCGGCTGCATCGGACGGCTGGTCGAGGACACAAACCGCATACCCATAGATTGCACAGTGTCAGATTGCGTCAGGTTCAGCAGGTGAATCTGGCTTTGCGCAGACAGCTCTGACAACTCGTCCAAATAAATGGTTGCGCCCTGCCCTGCACTCACCAAAACCTCGGATTCTAGTTCATCGGGCGTGGCCGTCCCGCAGTTGATACGCAAAAAACGGCTCGACGCGCGATTGCCAAGGTCATGCAAAGACCGCGCCAACAGGTCTTTGCCCGTCCCGCTTGCCCCAAGGATCAGAACATTCAGATCGGTGTTCACCACACGGGCCACCACGCGGTACACCTCTTGCATTGCAGGGCTGCCGCCGATCAGCGGAATTTCAGCGTCTTGCTCTTGGCTTGGGGGTTCGACGGGTGGCAGAGATTGCCCCGATTGGCTCAGCGCCTTGGACACTTTGGACAGCAGTTCGCGCAGATCAAACGGTTTGGGCATATAATCAAACGCGCCCGCATCCGTGGCGCGAATGGCCGTCACCACAGTATTTTGCGCCGAAATGACAATCACAGGCAAATCGGGCCGTTTACGCCGAATGGCAGGCAACAGATCAAGCCCGTTACCGTCGGGCATCATCACGTCAGATATCACCGCATCGCCCTCGCCTTCCTCGATCCACCGCCACAGGGTTGTGGTGTTGGACGTAGCACGCACTTTGCACCCTGCGCGGGTCAGCGCCTGTGTTAACACAGTGCGAATTGTGCGGTCGTCATCTGCGACCAATACGGTGCCATCCATGATCTATAACTCCGTTTGGGACCGCCACACAGGCAATCGAATAGTGAAAGTGGTGCGTCCAGAGGTGCTGTCGCATTCGACAAGGCCGCCGTGGCCTGCAATGATTTTGGACACCAGCGGCAGGCCCAGCCCGCTGCCGTTTGACTTTGATGTTACGAAAGGATCGAAAATCTCGGCGATCAACGCTTCGGGGATGCCCGCGCCGTTGTCAGTGATTGCGATCTGAAGGGGTACGTTTTGCGTCCGATTGCCGCCCACAGCGAATTTCACACCAGAATTATACGAGGTGCGCAATTTGATCTTGCCGTGGGTTCCTTCAATCGCCTCTGCCGCATTCTTGATAATGTTTTGAAACACTTGCAGTAATTGATCGCTATCCCCTGCCGCATCAGGCAAGGACGGATCATAATCCACAACGAAGGCGATATCGCTGGCAAACCCTGCTTGCGCAGCCCGCACTGCGCGGTCCAATACATCGTGGATGTTCACCGCCGCCAAGGCGGTCGGGCGATTGTCGCCAAAATGCTCTACCCGGTCGATCAGCTTACCAATGCGACGGGTCTCTGCCTCTATCAGTTCCGTTAGCTCTAGGTCGCCGTCGCTTGCGTTCATGGCCAACAACTGCGCCGCCCCAGATATCCCCGCCAAAGGGTTGCGCAATTCGTGCGCCAGCATCGCCGACATGGCCACCACAGAGCGTGCGGCTGCCATGTGGGTCAAGGAACGGCTCATCTTTTGGGCAACACCCGTGGGTTGGATGAGCAACAGCAGATCTTCTGTGTCAGACCCAAGTGGGCCTACATGCACATTGCTGGTCATCGGGTCCACGTCGTTCAGCGCCACTTCGACATTGTATTGCATCAACGAGCCGGATTTCGCGCGGGCCTGCTCAACCGTGTCCGCAATGACGGAGTTCTGGCCGAACAAATAGTCCACATCTTTGTCGCGCAACTGTTTGGCGGATGATTTTACCAACTGTTCCGCTGCGCTGTTCACATGACTTAGTTTATTTTCAGTATTCACCACAAAGGCAGGAAACGGCAGCGTGGCCCAAATTTGTTCGTAGTTCAGGGTCATGCGGCGGCCACTTCTGTGTGTTCTGTTGGCAGTTCCGCAATTAGGTGCAGCACCTCTGCACTGTCCTTCTCGGTGAAAATACGCTGGCGCAGGTCCTTTGGCGTGGGCAGCGTATCCATATACCAGCCCAGATGTTTTCGCGCGACGCGATTGCCCAAATCAACACCGTAAAATGTCAGCATTGCCTCATAATGGCTTGATATCATGTCCAAAAGTTCAGAACCTTGCGGCACAACCGGCGCGGTCATTCCAAACAAATCAGCCGCAATCTGTGCGAGCTGCCATGGCCGACCTTGCGCCCCGCGCCCAATCATGACGCCGTCAGCGCCCGATTGCTCCATTGCTTGCTTTGCCGTGGTCGAATCAAGAATGTCACCGTTCGCAATCACAGGCACATTCACTGCATCCTTCACCTTCTGGATAGCCGCCCAATCGGCACGGCCTTTGTAGAACTGACACCGCGTGCGCCCGTGAACGGTGATCATCTGAACGCCAGCATTTTGCGCACCCACTGCCAGTTGTGGCGCGTTCAGCATATCGTCATCCCACCCCAATCGGGTTTTGAGCGTGACGGGCACATCGACGGCCTCAACAACCGCTTCGATCAGGGTCAGGGCAAAGTCGATGTCTTTCATCAAAGCCGATCCAGAATAGCCTTGCGTGACTTTTTTTGCGGGACATCCCATATTAATATCAATAAGTTGCGCGCCGTTGCCGACACATAGCTTGGCGCATTCTCCCATCCAATACGCATCGCGGCCCGCGATCTGAACCGACGTATTGTCGCTGTCAAAACCAAGCTCCGCGCGCGCCAGTGTCCCAGGGCGCGCCTGCATCATTTCCTCACTGGCGATCATCTCTGACACAACAAGCCCAGCACCAAAGCTGGACACGAGGTTGCGAAACGGCAAATCCGTAATACCCGCAAGCGGAGCAAGGAGGACGGGCGGATCAATTGCCTTATTTCTGATCATTATCTGGCTCATGCTTCTTTCTTAGGCATATTCGATGAATTGGCAAGGCCAACAGTTCGGATTGCACCATTGTGACGCGGGGTTTGGCGCGGTATTGGGTGTTAACCAGAGGAATAACGGCATGAATGCGGAAATACTCATCGTGGCGGCAGGGCGCGGGACCCGAGCAGGTGGCGGAACGCCCAAGCAATACCGCGACCTGTGCGGTGCGCCTGTTTTGCAGCACACAGTGCGCGCCTGTTTGGCGCACGCGGACATTTCGGCAGTGCGCGTGGTGATCCATTCGGATGACGTGGCTTTGTATGACAGCGCGGTTTCGTCGATTTCAGACACGCGTCTAAAAGCCCCTGTTCTGGGTGGGGCAAGCCGAAGCGCATCGGTGCGCAATGGGCTGGCCGCTTGCGCGGGAACGCACGTTCTGATCCACGATGGCGCGCGTCCTTTGCTGCGCCGTGATGACATTGATGCGCTTCTTCAACGCATTGAATCCCACCCGGGCGTGGTGCTCGCCGTGCCCGTTGTTGATGCCTTGTGGCAGTCAGATGGAACCAAAGCCAATGCTCCACAAGCGCGCGACGGACTGTGGCGCGCGCAAACACCGCAAGGGTTTCGCCTGAAAGACATACGCGCCGCGCACGCCGCCACAGATACCCCTATGGCAGATGATGTTGAAACTGCCCGCGCCTTTGGCATTGACGTAGAGATCGTGCAAGGCTCTGATACCAATATAAAAATAACGCGACCCGAGGATTTCGCCTTGGCCGCTAAACTGATGGGACAAGACATGGATGTTCGCACTGGCAACGGGTTTGATGTGCATAAATTCGGCCCCGGTGATCACGTTTGCCTAAACGGCATCAATATTCCGTTCGATCGCGGGCTGGTCGGGCATTCAGACGCAGATGTTGCGATGCACACACTAACAGACGCGATTTTCGGCGCCCTGTGTGAAGGCGACATCGGCCAATGGTTTCCACCGAGCGAGCCTGAATGGAAGGGCGCGGCCAGCGATATTTTCCTGCGCAAAGCCATTGAACGGGTCAAAGCACGCGGATTCACGATCACGCATCTGGATTGCACGATCATCTGCGAAATGCCCAAGATCGGCCCACATACCAAAGCCATGCGGCAACGCCTGTGCGAAATCACGGGTGTGGACATAGACCGTATTAGCGTTAAGGCGACAACGACAGAACAACTCGGTTTTGCAGGACGCGGCGAAGGGATCGCGGCGCTTGGCACAGCAACACTGGTGAAATCATGAGCAAATTGCTTGCCACATGGTTTTATGCGGGGCTGCTGCGCCCTGCGCCTGGAACCTGGGGATCACTTGCTGCCCTGCCCTTTGCGGTTTTGCTACACGCCGTTGGCGGGTTTCTGGCATTGGGTGTTGCAACTGTTATCGTGTTTTTTGTGGGCTGGTGGGCCACGACTGAGGTCACGCGCGGGCAAACGGATCATGACCCTGGAATGGTGGTGATAGACGAGGTGGTCGGCCAATGGATCACGCTAATGCCGCTGTCTTATGTGCTGTGGTCGCACGGCAGCGCTGTTACAATTCTGCCTTGGCCGGGTCTTGTTGGTGGATTTTTTCTGTTCCGCCTTTTTGACATCCTAAAGCCATGGCCAGTAAGCTGGGCGGATCGTAAATCGACCCCTTTCGGCGTCATGTTTGATGATGTTTTAGCGGGCATCATGGCCGCGTTTGTTTTGACGATTGCAGGGTATCTGGCACACGGAGGGTTTGGCGGATGAGTAAAGAACTGGCAGCGGCAACACTTCAGGCCTGTCGCGCGCGTGGTGAAAAAATAGTCACCGCCGAAAGTTGCACAGGCGGAATGGTCAGTGCGCATCTTACATCTGTCGCAGGGTCGTCGGATGTGATGGAGCGCGGGTTTGTGACCTACTCCAACGCTGCAAAGATCGAAATGCTTGGCGTTCATAGCGAAACCTTAGACGCGCAAGGTGCTGTGTCAGAAGTTGTTGCAGCAGAAATGGCCGCAGGCGCGCTGGCCCATTCGAAAGCCGACATTGCGGTAAGCATTACTGGCATAGCGGGCCCTGGCGGATCCGAGCATAAACCAGAAGGCCGCGTCTGTTTTGGACTGGCAACGCCAGAAGCAACGGTCACATGCACCGTAGAATTCGGCGCGTTGGGCCGTGGCAAAGTCCGCAAAAAGGCGGCGAAGTTTGCTCTGCGCGCCTTGCGGGACAAGACGCTCGACTAAGTTTTAAACTGGTCAGTTTTTGTACAGATGTGGAAAAATGCGCACAATAAATGTGCAATTTTTATCATCCTAACTCTGCACAATATTTAACACCTTTCCCTTTGTGATGGTTTCGCGCCTTTCAGCGGCAAAACAAAAATAGAAGGGGGATTCCTTATGAATGGTGCGGATACCGCATGGATCATCGTCGCAACGGCGCTGGTTCTGTTTATGACTTTACCGGGCCTTGCGCTGTTTTACGGCGGATTGGTGCGGGCACGAAATGTTCTTTCAGTTTTGATGCAATGCTTTGCCATTGCCTGTCTGATGTCAGTGCTGTGGCTTGTCGTGGGCTACTCCATCGCGTTTGGCGAAGGAAATATGATTTGGGGTGGTCTGGGCAAGATGTTCTTGATGGGCATCACGGCGGACACGCTGTCTGGCACGATCCCAGAAGTTCTGTTCTTTGCCTTTCAAATGACATTCGCGATTATTACGCCTGCATTGATTGTCGGTGCCTATGTGGAGCGCATCAGCTTTTCTTTCGTTCTGACGTTTTCAGGTCTGTGGATGTTGCTGGTCTACGCGCCAGTGGTTCACTGGATCTGGGGTGGCGGCATGTTGTCAGGGGGCGAAGGCGCGTTGTTTGCAGAAGGTGTGAACGACTTTGCGGGTGGTATCGTAGTACACGAAACCGCTGGTTTGGCCGCGCTGGTAATTGCTGTGATGCTTGGTGCGCGGTCGGATAAGTCGAAACCACCACACAATCCTGGGTATGTGATGATCGGTGCGTCGATGCTGTGGGTTGGCTGGTTCGGCTTTAATGGCGGCTCGCAACTGGCAGCGGACGGCGGCGCAGCCATGGCGCTGACTGTAACGCATATTTCGGCGGCTACGGCATCCTTAACGTGGGCCATGTGGGAGCGGATTAAGTACGGCAAATCATCTATGGTTGGCATGGTCACAGGCACGATTGCGGGCCTTGCGTCGATCACGCCTGCCTCTGGTTCCGTTGGACCTGCCGAGGCGCTGGCGATTGGTGCGATTGCGGGGATTTTGTGTCAGGAAGCCTGTGCTTGGGTCAAGAACCTGCTGAAGATTGATGACACATTAGACGTTTTCGCAGTGCATGGTCTGGGCGGAATGTTCGGGATTGTGATGCTGGCGGTTCTGGGTCACGCGTCTTGGACAGCGCAACTCGGTGGGATCGCAGTTGTGGGTGTGTTCACGATTGTCATGACGGTGATCATTGCAAAAGTCGTTGGCTTTATCTTCCCCATCCGCGTGGGCGAAGAAGAAGAGTATACTGGGCTGGACCTGACGTCACACGGTGAACGCGCCTACGATCATTCGTCGTAAATCCGCGTTTCCTTAGATTTGAAAGCCGGGCCTTTGGGTCCGGCTTTTATCGTTTGAGGATGGTCTGCGTTTCGCCCACAAGCCGTTCCACAACCTCTGCCGTGGTTTCAGCGCGCGCCAAACCCACCGCCTGCCCTGCCCACAGCGCAAAGGCGGCCCCTGTGCCGTCTTTGGCGGTGGCTGCACGAATGGGAGCGGTGGCCGCGTTCATCAGCGGGAAGTCGGGCCATTCGGCTACATTTGCCATGCCACGCGCATAGTCGTTGGTAATCGTGCGGGCCGCACGACCTGAAAAGGCGATGGAGTGCATGGTGTCGTCGCCTGTTGCGCGCAGCACGGCATCTTTGTGCACGTCATGGGAGCGGCATTCTGGCGTGGCCAAGAAAGCCGTGCCGATTTGAACGCCAGCCGCACCTAGCATCAGGGCCGCTGCTATTCCGCGCCCATCTGCGATGCCACCTGCCGCGATGACAGGCACGTTGACCGCGTCCACAATACGGGGAACCAGCGCCATTGTCCCTGCCACATCCGCACCATTGCGCGGCAGGAACCAGCCGTTGTGCCCGCCTGCCTCATAGCCTTGGGCGATGATAGCGTCCGCGCCATTTTGTTCCAACCACTCCGCTTCAAGCGCAGATGTGGCGGAGGACAGGATCGTGCAGCCTTTGTCTTTGATCTGCGCAACGAGCGACGCATCTGGCAGGCCAAAATGAAAGCTGACAACATTCGGGGCGTGTTCAAGCAGAACATCACACATGGCTTGATCAAACGTCGGATGTGTTTCGTGCGGTTCAACGGGTTCCCCAAGTCCAAGCATGTCATACCACGGGCCGAGCCGTTCTATTGCGGCGGCGGTTTTGGCAGGATCATCAACAGGCGGTGTGTGCACAAAGAAGTTGTAGTTCAGTGCGCGGTTCGTCCCTGCCCGCGCCGCACTGGCATCTGCAATGAACTGATCAGGCGTTTGCAACGCACAGCCAAGTGATCCCATCGCCCCCGCATTGGCCGCAGCAATCGCCATTTCAGGCGAAGATGCACCAGCCATAGGGGCTTGGACAATGGGGTGTTCGATATTCAGAAGGTCGCACAGTCGCGCATTGGGCCAGTTCATAGGCCAATGCTAGGCGGTCGCCGTGTCCCCGTAAAGCACCTTGGCCCGCTTTTCAAACGCACCAACGATCTGGCGCATTGCCTCGTTAAACACCAGACCGATTAGACCTTGCAGGATGGCGGACTTGAACTCGAAATCTACGTGAAAGTCCACTTGGCACGTGCCGTCGTCTTGGGGCGTGAACTTCCAGTGATTATAGAGGTATTTGAACGGACCATCGATGTATTCCACGTCGATGCGCCCATCTTCAGGCTTCATCGTAACGCGGCTGGTGAACCGCTCGCGAAATACTTTGAACGAAATCACGAGGTCTGCATCCACCACAGCATGCCCATCTTTTTCCCATTCACGGCGAATACGGGTGGCGGCACACCACGGCAAAAATTCGTGGTATTTCCCAATGTCGGCAATCAGATCATACATCTGCTGCGCGCTGTAGGGCATCTGGCGGGTTTCACTGTGTGTCGGCATCTTGTGTGTTATGTAGGACGTCCAAATCACCACGTCACTACGATTATCTGTCGCGGGTGCTGACAATTTTGTTAGGCAGGGTAAATTGGGGCGAAGCACAAAAGGATTCGCCTCATGGACCACGACAATTATGTGATCGATCAACTGATTTCAGCCAAGTCGATTGCCGCACGGGTAGAGGCCTTGGCGGATGAGATATCGACGCATTTTGCAGATACGGACAAGCTGATCGTGGTTGGGCTGTTGCGAGGCAGCTTTGTGTTCATCGCCGATCTGGTGCGCGAATTGGACCTGCCCTGCGAGGTGGATTTCCTTGAAACATCCTCTTACGGCGACGGGATGCATTCTTCCCGCGAGGTGCGGATTTTGAAAGATCTGCGCGGAGAGATCGAGGGCCGTGATATTCTGGTGGTGGAAGATATTGTGGATACGGGCCACACGCTGAAACATGTGATTGGCCTGCTGAAATCGCGCAATCCAGCACGGCTTGAGGTTTGTGCCTTGCTCGACAAACCCTCACGGCGCGAGGTGGATGTGGCGGCCACATGGACGGGGTTTGAAATTCCGGATGAATTTGTTGTGGGCTATGGCATTGATTATGCGCAGCGCAATCGTAATCTTGATCACATTGGTTCGGTACGGTTTATCGAGGATTAGGCCACAGCCGCTTTGGTGGCAGGGCCGAGTTTACCTTGAAACCAGCTAAGGTAGGTACGGGCCACAATGTAGGGCACCAATACCGTGGCAGCGGTTAGTGTCGCGATGGCCAGACCCTCTGCGACGATGCCGTAGCCCGCTTTTATGGCGAGGATTTGAACGCCCGAAAATGCAGCCAGCGGGAAGGTGAACGCCCCCCATGCGGGTGTCCAGCCACCCTGCCCCATCCAGCGCATAAACGGCAAGAGCGCAATGGCCACAAGAGAGGCACAGATCCACAGCGGCATGTAATACGTCGGCCCGCTGAGCGCATACATCCCAAGTGCAGTGACAGACGGCGGTGCCAGAAAGATCGCGTAACTGGTTCGTTGTGGCAACGGTACACCGTGTGTGCGGGCGTTCAAAAGCGAGATTAGCAAGATCGCTGCGCTTAGCGGTATTGTAAGGACAAAAACCGCAATCGCAAAACCGCCATACCCCAACTGAGGCGCCGCCAAGGTCGAGACCAGAACCCCGACCACAGGCAACATGATCACAGGGGAAATTTCTGCGAGTGTGTTTTCATGACGGCTGAGAATAACAAGCACACAGCCGAAATATACCGCATGCAGCAATAGGGCCATCCACCAAACAAGAAAGGCGCCAAGGGTGGTATAGGGCAGCAAAAACGCGGCCAAAGCCATAGCGCACATGGATCCCGCAGACACGGACCCACGGGCGGGGCCGATTTGCAAATCTTCCCACAGAACCTTTGGACGGATCAGCAGTTTGATCACATAACTGGTCAGCGTAACCAGCAACAGAAGCGTAGCAACAACCCCAATTGCGGAACCGATTGTCGAAGGAATGTTCCAGACCGTTGCGGCGGCTTTCCAAGACAGGGCCAAACCGAACAGGCCAAGCAAACTTGGGAACAAGGCAGGCGGCGTGCGACGCCAGAAAGGTTTTAACGTGGCCATGATGTTTTTATTGCAGTCCTGTCGCAGTTGCGCCATCCATGAATGAAATATTTTGAGAGAGGTTGCAATGGCTGGGCATGGATACGAAGACGGGCGTTTGAATCTGCCATTTGTGGGGATCGCGACCTTTGGCAAGAAAGACTATGTCGCGGATTGGGATGCCATTGATGCCGACGTGGCGATCATCGGCGCACCGTTTGATTTTGGAGCACAGTTTCGATCAGGCGCACGCTTTGGTCCACGTTCGGTGCGAGAAGCATCCACCCTATTTTCCTTTGGACATGCTGGGGCATATGATCACGAAGATGATGCGACGTATCTGGGTGAAGACGTGCGGATTGTGGATATGGGAGATGCGGATATCATCCACACGGACACGATCAATTCACACAAGAACATCGAATTTGCAGTGCGCAAAGCGCTGTCGGCAGGGGCGTTACCCGTGACGATTGGCGGGGATCATTCGGTGAATATCCCCTGTATCAATGCCTTTGACGATCAGGGCGATATCCACGTTTTGCAAATCGACGCGCATCTGGATTTTGTCGATGAGCGCCACGGGGTGCGGTATGGTCACGGCAATCCTATGCGGCGCGCGGCGGAAAAGCCGTATGTAACAGGGCTGTCGCAATACGGCATTCGCAATGTAAGCTCGACCGCGAAAGAAGGCTACGCGGCTGCGCGTGAAATGGGATCAGATATCCAGTCAGTGCGCCAGTTTCGCAAGATGGGCGTAGAGGCAGCCGCCGCACGCATCCCAAAGGGCGCGCGCGTGTATATAACAATCGACATTGATGCCTTTTGCCCAAGCATTGCGCCTGGCACAGGAACACCCAGCCATGGTGGTTTCCTTTATTATGAGGTGTTGGAGCTGTTGCAACTGGTCGCGCAAAACCATGACGTCGTCGGAATTGATCTCGTCGAAGTGGCCCCCGACTATGATCAAACAGGTGGCACGGCGATCTTGGCAGCACAGGTTTTGTTAAACCTGTTGGGCTTCATTTTTCACGAACGTGCGAAATCCAAATGACTGGGGCGCATGACTTTTCAAACGGCGCGGCGTGGATGGAAGGCAATATTATCCCCGTCGCCGAGGCCAAGATTTCCGTTTTTGACTGGGGTTTGACGCGTTCTGACATCACTTATGACGTGGTGCATGTTTGGGAAGGCGCGTTCTTTCGGCTTGATGATTATCTCGATCGTTTTATGGCCTCGCAGGCAAAGTTGCGTCTGGATGTGGGCATGGATCGGGATGCCATTCGTGAGGCGTTGGTTGAATTGGTGGCCACATCTGGGCTGCGATCCGCCTATGTGTCGATGGTGGCATCGCGTGGAACGCCATTGGTGGCAGGGACGCGGGATCCAAGAGCCTGCAAAAACCACTTTTATGCTTGGGCCGTGCCGTTCATCTGGGTCATCCCAGAAGATGTGGCCAAACGCGGCGCGCATATTTCAGTGGCAGAGGACGCGCGGCGTATTCCTATAAATTCTGTCGATCCAACGGTCAAAAACTATCACTGGGGCGATATGACGGCGGCGCTGTTCCAAGCACTTGATGATGGGTATGACACGACGGTTTTGCTCGATCACCAAGGTTTTGTGACCGAAGGACCGGGGTTTAACATTTTTGCGGTGATCGACGGTGTTGTGGTGACGCCGCGTGCGGGAATGCTAGAGGGTATTTCGCGCAAGACGGTGATGGAAATTTGTGCCGACCTCGGCGTGGCGTGTGAAACGCGTGACATACCGCGCGATGCATTTCTTGGCGCAGATGAGGTGTTTACGGCCACAACGGCGGGTGGCCCTGTGGCGGTGACGCGTGTGAACGGGCGCATCCTTGGAAATGATGTGGCGGGGCCAGTTACCGCGCAAGTGCTAGAGACCTATTGGGCGTGGCATCAGCGTGCTGATCTGAACACAACGGTGGATTATCCATGAGCACAACGGCGCAAGAGATCATCGAAACCTTGGGGCTGGAACCCCATCCTGAAGGCGGTTGGTATCGCGAGACTTGTGCGGCAGACACACATCCGCGCGCTGCGGGGACCTGTATCTATTTCCTTCTCGAGGCGCATCAAACCAGCCATTGGCATCGTGTGGATAGTGCGGAAATTTGGCATTGGTATGCAGGATCGACGATGGAATTGCATCTGCATCAACGCGGCGAAAGAGAGGTTTCCATTCTGGGGCCTGATTTGCCCAATGAGGAACGCCCACAGTTGATTGTACCCCCGAATGTTTGGCAAAAATCAGTGCCAGTAGAAGGTTGGGTTTTGGTGGGTTGTACGGTTTCACCTGGCTTTGAATTTGACCGTTTTGAATTGGCGCCAGAGGGTTGGGAGCCTGACAGTGGATCATAAAGAGCTGATCAAATCGCTGGACGCAGACGCCCGCACGTATCTGACGCAAAAGTCGGATCGTGCAGGGCTGAAACGGCTCGCGGGGCATTTTGGCTGGATCCTTGTGCTCGGATGTTATGTGGCCGTGGGCGCGCCGTTTTGGGGTTTGGCGCTCATCCCGCTGGGCATTTGCATCGTGTTTCTTTTCACCCTGTTGCATGAAACCGTTCATTTCACACCGTTCGAAAACACCCGACTGAACACTGTGGTCGGGCACATCTGTTCCGTCCTTGTGATCGTGCCAAACACTTGGTTTCGCTATTTTCATCTGGCCCATCACAAATATACCAATGACCCCCTGAATGACCCGGAATTAGAAACACCAAAGCCCGAGAGCTTTGGCGATTACGTAGGGCACATCAGTGGTCTGCCCTATTGGAAAACTATGGCTCAATTGATTTGGAACCAAGCGAAAGGCGACGTCATTGCGCCCTACCTACCCGAACGGTCCAAGACGGCGATTGTTTGGCAGGCCCGTGGGTTGATCGCGGTTTACAGTTTTATGATTGTTTTGGTGGTGTTGGGCTGGAGCTGGATATTCTGGTGTTGGATGCTGCCACTTCTGCTGGGTCAGCCGTTTTTGCGTGCCTATCTGCTGGCCGAACATGGGCTGTGTCCGCCCGTGGCAAACATGTTTGAAAACACCCGCACGACCTACACCAATCGGGCGATCCGCTTTTTGGCGTGGAACATGCCTTACCATGCAGAACACCACGCCTACCCCGCTGTGCCGTTTTACAAGCTGCCCCAATTTCACGCGCTGACACAGGATCAGTTGATCAGCACGTCCCACGGATATGCTGCGTTTCATCGGGATTACACAAACACGGTTCGCGATCAGTAAAGCGCGATTCCACAAGCCGCAGCATCAACGGTAACGCTGCCGATGATCGCTTCGTTCACTGTGACATACGTGTTTGTGAAAGACGCGCCGTAAGCCATCAGGTGTTCGTAAAACCGCTGCGCGCAGAACTCTTCTTGATCGACTGTGGGGTCAAAGACATCTGACGCGTCCGAGAATTCGGCAGTAAATTCATAGGTAAACGTAACGCCCGTACCTTCGGGATGGACCGCGATCAGCCAAAGCGCATCATAGATTTCCACAGGAACTTCGAAATCTGCGTAGGTTTGCTTCAGCGTTTCCTCCAACCCATCAGAAGATATTAAAAAGTCGATGGATTTTTCGGCGATATACTTTTCTGAAAAATTTTCACTGAACCGATTAGACAGGTGTTTACCAAGTGGCGTCAGCGTTAAGGCGGCAATAGCAACCAAGATCAAGCCGACGATTGCGCCAAAAATCCAGAACGCAGGAGATCGGTTTTCGATGAATCCGCCCAACTGTCAGCCGCGAAAGCCTGTGGCGACTACAAATTTCTCTGAACTGTCAGAACGGCTCGCAGGGGGTTTTACGTTGGCGACTTTGGTGAACTTTTGCTTAAGCAGCTTTTGCAATTCACCTTCGGCCCCGCCCGCAAGGACTTTGGCGACAAAGGTTCCACCTTCTTCCAGCACGTCAAATGCGAAATAGGCAGCAGCTTCACAAAGCGCCATAATGCGCAAATGGTCGGTTTGTTTGTGCCCTGAAGAGGATGCGGCCATATCAGACATGACCACATCAGCTTTGCCGCCAAGCCAATCTTTGACTTGGTCATCCGCACCTTCATCCAAGAAGTCGAGCACGTGGATTTGGCACCCAGGGATCGGGTCAACCTCTTGCAGATCAATACCGAGGATTGTGCCGACTTTCTTGCCTTTGCGCTCGCCAAGGGAATTCACCTTGGGCACAGCCACTTGGCACCAGCCCCCAGGCGCACAGCCCAGATCCACAACCCGCGCCCCTGGAACAAGGAAGCGGTACTTTTCATCCAATTCCAGAATTTTATAGGCCGCCCTGCCCCGATACCCGTCTTTTTGCGCTTTTTGCACATAGGGATCGTTCAATTGGCGCTCCAGCCAAAGCGTGGAAGACAATCGGCGCCCTTTGGCAGATTTAACGCGGACGCGCAGGTCACGTTGGCCGCGACCCGAAGATTTCTTTTCGTCTGCCATGATCAGTTGGACCTTGCGTCAAGCACGCCAGCGGCGGTCATTTGGGAATAAAGCAGGCCTTCGCGCAAGCCACGATCCGCAACCGTCAGGCAGCTAGAGGGCCAAACCCGCAGGATCGCCTGTAAAATCGCAGCGCCCGACATAATTAATTCGTGCCGGTCTGATCCGATACAAGGCGCTTTGCGGCGGCCTTCGGGACCGATGGACAGGTATTGGTTCACCACAAGATCGATTTCATCTTTGCACATGGAGACGCCATCCACCTTGCACCGTTCATATCGTGTCAGCCCAAGATGGGAGGCCGCAACCGTTGTCACTGTTCCTGACGTGCCAATAATCTGACAGCGTTCGCCGTTGCCGATTTCTGGTGGCACAAATTCGTCGATCTGTTCTTCGAAGCAGCAGGACATCAGCGCAAATTTTGATCGATCATCATCCACGTCGTGAAACATGTCTTTCAGTGTGGCAACACCAAGCGGGACAGACTTCCAATCCATGATGCAGGCGGATTTTTCGCACCCCGCGCGGCCACGTTTGTTAAGGTCCAGTTCAACCAAGGCCCGCGCACGATTGTGTGGGGCCACAGTACTAAGGTCCAGCCACACGAGTTCGGTCGAGCCGCCGCCAATATCCACGATTAACAACTGATCGGAATCATCACGCAAATGCGGCGCACAACTGACCACAGCCAAACGGGCCTCTTCTGCGGGGTCGATGATTTCAAGGTTTAGGCCGGTTTCGCGCTTCACAAGGTTGACGAAATTTGCACCGTTCTTAGCGCGTCGACACGCCTCGGTCGCGACAAGGCGGGAATGCTGCACACCGTGTTGGCGCAGTTTTTTACCGCAAATCCGCAGCGCACCAAGCGTGCGTTTGATCGCAGCAGGCGCAAGTGTGCCGTATTCCGCAAGACCCGCGCCCAGATGAACCGGCTTGGAGAAGGCATCGACCACTTCAAATTCATTGCCAATGGGGCGCGCAATCAACATGCGGCAACTGTTTGTCCCTAAATCGAGCGCAGCAAAAAGCCCCCCATTGGCAGCGCCATTTGGGTGGTTTCTTTGTGACTTATGGCGGCCATTTTGCGCCGCTTGTTTATTGTTGGCTCGCATGAGCTTGCACCAAAATCTGTTACGCTCAAGGTAGGCTTTTGCAGGTGATTTTACAAGATTGTTATTTTTCAACCCGCACATCGTAAGAAGTGTCGTTAAAATGGCTGTCGAAGTCGAAAACGGTCTTCTGAATCAGGCGCGAACAAAATAGAGGTGGTGATGAAAACGCGGATAAGGATTCTCTGTTATGCCTGATGTCACCATCGTATTTTGGCGCGATATCCCAGCCCAGGTTATTGTGGGCAAAGGGCGTCGTGGCGCAAAGGTGCAGCTGCCAGAGCGGTTTGAACAGGCCATCGACCGCTGCGCCATGAAAATAGACGCCAAGGACAGCGATGCTTATCTGGCCGAATGGCGCAAAGCGGACCCTTATGCTGTGGACGGCGAACAAGGCGAAGTGGCCGCAGCAGAGGCTGCCCGCCTTGAGGCCGAATACGACAAAGACCGCATTAAACAACTGATCGACAACGACGGCTGGGCCTAAACCCCGCCCCTTTTGAAAGTGTAAGCCTATGGCTCTTTTGAAATTTGGTTCCAAAAACGACGCTCCTGTAGAGGTGAATCCAGAAGTAGAGGCTTTCTTGCAAGGCTACTCTATCGAGGTGATGCCGCGCACCGCCGAGAAGGTGGAAGATTTCCGCACGCTCCTACCCAACGGCACGCGCGTTTACATTGCCCATATTGAGGGCACGCCCATCGAGGACATGGTCGCCACGGCCAAGCGGATCAGGGGCGAAGGCTATGATGTGATGCCGCATTTTCCAGCGCGGATCATCAAGGATGAGGCGACTTTGGCCGACTGGATCGCACGCTATCAAGGCGAAGCGGATGTGGATCAAGCGTTGTTGCTGGCGGGTGGTGTCGCCAAACCGCACGGTGATTACCATTCCTCCATGCAGTTGCTCGACACAGGTTTGTTTGACAAAGCGGGTTTCAAACGCCTGCACACGGCGGGCCACCCCGAAGTGAACACAGACATTGACCCCGATGGTGGGCGCAAGAATGTGAACGAAGCGCTGTCTTGGAAACAAGAGTTTTCCAAACGCACGGACGCGCAGATGGCGCTGGCGACGCAGTTCTGTTTTGACAGCAAACCCGTTATCGAATGGGCCGATGATCTGAAAGCGCAAGGCATTGATATCACAGTGCATATCGGGATCGCGGGCCCAGCCAAACTGCAAACCATGATCAAATTCGCCATTGCTTGCGGTGTTGGCCCGTCCTTGAAGGTGCTACAAAAGCGCGCCAAAGATGTGACAAAACTGCTGTTGCCGTTCGAGCCGACACAGATCATCACCGAGCTGGCCGCTCACAAAGCCGCGAACCCCGATTTCAACATCGAGCAGGTGCATTTCTTCCCGCTCGGTGGCATTAAAACGAACGCCACTTGGGCGATCAACAACGGTGGCGAATCCGCCACCCCAGCAGCACAAGCATAA
This sequence comes from uncultured Amylibacter sp., assembly GCA_938001995.1. GTDB lineage: Bacteria > Pseudomonadota > Alphaproteobacteria > Rhodobacterales > Rhodobacteraceae > Amylibacter. Next base: position 18,303 of record CALLAV010000243.1, read on the forward strand.
GGCGCTTACTCATGACACGCACAGTCGTCGAATCTAAAACAAAAACAGCCATCATCGGTTTTGACGAGCCGTTCTGCGTCATTGGCGAACGGATCAACCCGACGGGCCGCAAAATCCTGTCCGAAGAACTGGAGCGCGGTGACTTTTCCCGCGTTGAAGCAGACGCTGTGGCGCAAGTCATGGCGGGCGCAAACGTGCTCGACGTGAACTCTGGTGCGGTGTTTTCAAACAAAATGGCCGAAGACCCCCGTTATGCCGATAACAATTTTGTTGAGCCAACTCTGATGAAAGAGCTGGTGGAAAAGGTTCAAGCCGTTGTGGATGTGCCGTTGTGTATCGATTCCTCTGTTCCGGGTGCACTGGAAAACGGGTTGGCCGCAGCCGAAGGTCGCCCGCTTCTGAATTCCGTTACGGGTGAAGAAGAGCGTTTGGAAATGGTTCTGCCGCTAGTGAAAAAATACAACGTACCAGTTGTGGCGATTTCCAACGACGACACAGGCATTTCCGAAGACCCAGATGTGCGGTTTGCCGTGGCTAAAAAGATCGTGGAACGGGCCGCTGATTTTGGCATTCCTGCCCATGACATTGTGGTGGATCCGCTGGTAATGCCGATTGGGGCCATGGCAACTGCTGGTTTGCAAGTGTTCACTTTGGTGCGCCGTTTGCGCGAAGAATTGGGCGTTAACACCACTTGTGGCGCGTCCAACATCTCGTTTGGCCTGCCAAACCGTCACGGCATCAACAATGCCTTCCTGCCAATGGCGATGACCGCTGGCATGACGTCTGCTATTATGAACCCTGTTGCCCTGCCCGTGAACCAAAAGAAGATCGACGCCAAAATGGCCGAACTGGCCGAGGCTGGCATTATCGTGCCAGACGGGATCGACATGGAGCTGTTTGCGAACCTCGTCGGGCTCGGTTCCACAAAGCCAAAAGCTGGCAAGGAAATGGAAGCCATTCGCGCCGCCAATTTCCTAACTGACAACGATCCGCACGGGGCCGATTGGATCAACTTTAATAAAGTTGCGCTTAAAGCGGGCGAAGCCGAGGCAGGCGCGCGTGGACGCCGCGCAGGTGGCGGACGTCGCCGCCGTGGGTAAAACACGGGTAACGCGCTGTGATTGTTAAATCCCTAACAGATGTGATCGGAACGCCCGATCACGCATCGGGCGATGGCTGGGAAAGCCGTCGCCTTTTGCTTGCCCGTGACGGGCTGGGCTATTCCTTGCACGATACTGTGGTGAAACAGGGTCAAACCCTTGAATTGGAATACAAAAACCACGTCGAAGCGAATTACTGCATTGCAGGTGAAGGCACCGTGACCAACGCGCTAACGGGCGCGATTTATCCCCTGTCCGCAGGCACAGTCTATGTTTTGGACAATCACGAACCCCATGTTTTGACCGCGACCAAGGGCGATTTGCGCTTGGTTTGTGTGTTCACGCCTGCGTTGTCTGGCGAGGAAACCCATGACGCCGATGGCAGTTACGCTGCACCTGAATAAAATCACCGAAAATGCCGCAAATAGCCCAAATATGACGCGGTTTCGCTTTCCATTCGGCACAGCTTGCCTATTGTTTTCTCAACACAAAAAACAGAGCGACGGATATGACCGACAGCAACGATCCTTTGGTAATTTTCACCCC
>CALLAV010000244.1 GCA_938001995.1 uncultured Amylibacter sp.
CACCGCATCAAAATCCGCACGCGCATTGGCCGCAATATCCGCCGCCGCACCATGCGCCTCGCGCAGTTCTTCTAAACGGTTCACCTGCTGCAAACGCAAGGCCGCCGCACTTGGCGCATCATCCGCACCCGCACGAAACCCGTCCCAGCGCCACAAGTCACCTTCAACAGAAACCAGCCGTTGCCCGGGCTGCAAGTCCGCCTGCAACCGCGCGCCATCGGCGCGGGCCACAACGCCAATCTGGCCAAGCCGTCGTGCCAAAACATCAGGGGCCGTCACATGTCCACTCAACGCTTCTGCGCCCGACGGCAACGTGGCTACACCTGAATAACTCGGCATCTGCGCCCAGCCAGACACACCGTCCGCACCCACAACAGGCGCTTTCAAATCATCTGCAAGTGCCGCTCCAAGCGCCGCCTCGTACCCTTTGTCGGCCCGCACATCATCCAGAACTTGCGCACCGCTCGATTGATCCCGCGCAATCACCCGCTCCAGCGCGCCCACTTCGGCATTCAGCGCGTTCGCCTCGCCTTCCGCTTCGGACAGGGTTGCCCGCGCTTCGCTGTCCTTGGATTGCTCCTCGGCCCGCCGCGCTTCTACATCTGCGAGCGTATTCTCCGCCTTCAATGCTGCTTCTTGTGCCACGCCAAAAGTCGTACTCGCCTCGGCCAAGCGTTGCTCTGCCTCGGCCAAGCCGTCCTTGGCTTTGGTCACAGAGTCTGCCGCTGCCTCGGATTGCTCACTGCGGGATGCCAACACCTGCTTTGCGTCCGACAACATCCGATGTGCCGATTGATGCCGTGCGGCCAACCGCGCCACGTCTTCGTTGTGGCGGTCCAGATCGGCCTCTTTCTCCTGCATCACAGACGCCGCATCATGCGCCTCGGTCCCGGCAGCTTCAATCCGCGCATCCTGACCTTCGGATGCTTTAACAATCGCCTCGAACTCCCAATCGAGCCGTTTGATCGTTTCTTCCGCATCGCGGTTCAGCCCGCTTTCGCGATCAATGTCATTGCCCAGCTGTTCGATCCGATTGCGCAGTGTGTCAATCGTGGCCCGCGCGCGGTTTTCCTGATCGCCCAGCGCATCTCGCTCCACACGCAACCGCTGTACAATGGCCCCAGCCACGGCTTCTTCTTCGCGTAGCGGCGGCACTTTGCCTTCCAAATCCAACCGCAGCGTCGCTGCCTGCGCCGCACCACCTTGACCAGACGCCGCCAACTTTGTCGCCGCCGTCAATTGCTCGACCGCCAAAGCCAAGGCCAAATCCGCCTCACGCCAGCGCCTATACAGCAACAACCCTTCGGACTGTCGCAATTCGTCTAGGATCGAACGATACCGCGCCGCTTGTCGCGCTTGCCGAGCCAGCGCGTTCAACTGACTTTCAAGCTGTTCGATCACATCGTCCACACGGGCAAGGTTCGTTTCCGCGCCGTTCAGCTTTAACTCCGCCTCATGGCGTCGCTGATACAGACCAGAAATCCCAGCCGCTTCTTCCAGAACACGCCGTCGACTTTTCGGTTTCGCGTTAATCAGTTCTGAAATTTGACCCTGTCTCACCAGCGCAGGCGAATGCGCCCCTGTGGAGGCATCTGCAAACAGCATCTGCACGTCCCGCGCGCGCGCTTCCTTGCCATTGGTTTTATAGGCCGATCCCGCATCTCGCGTGATCCGCCGTACCACCTCTAGAGTGTCCGCATCGTTGAACGCCGCAGGGGCCAACCGATCCGAATTGTCCAGTGTCAGCAAAACCTCTGCGTAATTTCGCGCAGGTCGCGATGCGGCCCCTGCAAAAATTACGTCTTCCATGCCACCGCCACGCATGGCCGTCGGACGGTTTTCCCCCATAACCCAGCGCAGCGCTTCCAGCAGGTTCGACTTGCCACAGCCATTGGGTCCAACAACACCCGTCAGCCCGTCCGAGATCACCAACTCAGTCGGGTCCACAAAGCTTTTAAAGCCCGTGAGACGGATTTTGGAAAACTGCAACTCGGTACTGCCCTGTTGATTCTTAGTTGGCGTCCAAATTCTTGGCCTACGGCCCATGAGTCAACCAAAAACCCCTGCATTTAGGCCTCTGAGTAAAGTTATCCACAAGATATTGGCTGTTTTCGCCAAATCCCGCCTATTCAATATGGCGCGAAAAACCGACACCCTGTCGGAATCCTTCTTGCGCCCCATCGCGATTGAATGCACAACAAACGTGCAAGGTTCCTCATTAAAACGCGAAGCGTTGAGGATTAATTGGGAATGTGGTGAAGGCAGACCGATATCAGGGGCCTCAATCCACAACCGCCCCCGCGACTGTAAGCGGCGAGCATTGTTCGAAACACCACTGCGAAAACGCGGGAAGGTCGGACAATAGCAGCGACCCGCAAGTCAGGAGACCAGCCCTGCAAGAGACCTTAACCATGCTGTCGGGAGTGGCGGCAAAGGAGACCTAACAATGAAGACCCAAACCAAAGCTGCCGTTAAAACGACACGTGCAAGCATGCGTAAAATGATGGCGCTCGCAGGGATTGTAGGCATCGGCCTCGCCGTTCTAGCCAATCGCCTTTTGTCGATCCCGCTGCACTAACGAACGCGCCAGACCTGACACAGACACGCACATTCCCAAGGTTGGTGCGCTGGTTGAGGGTTGCTGATCCCATGCTCGCATTTACATTCATCCCACCGTCGCGCCCCGCGCTGACCCTTGTTGCAGGCCCCTGCCTTGGAGCAGGATGTGTACGCTGCACACTGGGGAAGGTTTGAATATGCGCAATCCGATTTACTTTTTGTTCATAGGCTTGGTGTTTGGCACAGGTATAGGTTTTATCTGGGCTGGGGCCGCAGGCATCACCTTTGATGGGCACGACCATACCGCACAGATCGCAGATGGCTTGGAAATGGACCATTCGACAATGGATCATGGCGGCACGGACCACTCGCCTGTCAACATTCCCGCAGGCGCAGACGCTCCTACTTTGGCGATGGTCCTGCACAAAGACATGATGTCGGGCCTGAACCTAGAGATTGTCACGACAAACTTCACATTCAGCCCAGAAACTGTGAACCAAGCCAACACAACAGGTGCCGGCCACGCCCATGTCTACGTCAACGGTAAAAAGCTGTCGCGCATTTATGGCAATTGGTTCCACATCGCGGGGCTGCCTGCTGGCAAACACGAGGTCATGGTAGAGCTGAACGCCAACAGCCACGGTGTCATTCAAGTCGACGGAACACCGCTACAAGTCAGTCAAACAATCACACTTCCATAATCCGAAACAAAACCCTCGCGCAATCGCGCTAACGGAGGCTACAATGCCCGCAAAAATTCCAGCCACAGTCGTCACAGGTTTCCTTGGCGCAGGTAAAACAACTCTCATTCGTCACATGCTGCAAAACGCAAACGGCAAACGCATCGCGCTGATTATCAACGAATTCGGCGATCTTGGCGTGGACGGTGATATCCTCAAAGGCTGCGGCGATGAAACCTGCACCGAAGACGACGTGATGGAACTCTCCAACGGCTGTATCTGCTGCACCGTCGCGGATGACTTCATCCCAACAATGGAAAAGCTGCTCGCCCGCGAAAACGCACCCGATCATATCGTGATCGAAACATCAGGCCTCGCACTGCCCCAACCGCTGGTCCGCGCCTTCAACTGGCCCGAAATCCGCACCCGCGTCACGGTTGACGGTGTTGTAACAGTCGTCGATGGCAAAGCCGTCACCGAAGGCCGCTTCGCCCACAATGTGGCCGCAGTCGACGCCCAACGCGCCATGGACGAAAACCTCGACCACGAAACGCCGCTGTCCGAGTTGTTCGAAGACCAAATCGCCTGCGCCGACATGATCGTCGTCAACAAATCCGACCTTCTGAATGCAGAGGAAAGCGATACGTTAGTAACCAAACTCAAAACCGACAGCCGCGACGG
>CALLAV010000245.1 GCA_938001995.1 uncultured Amylibacter sp.
AATCGTTGCTAAAAACCGAACACAGAATTTTGAACATCGCAGTATTGAGCCTACGTCCATAGGTGTTACACCCATTCGATAATCATTCTGACAAGGAGATCCCCCATGAAAACCACTCTCTTCGCTGCTGCACTCGCACTCGTAGGCACGGGCGCAATCGCTGATCCTGTTAAGTACACTCTGGATTCCAGCCACAGCCAAATCCTGTTCTCTTATAACCACATTGGTTTTTCTACGACGTATGGCATGTTTTCAGGCTTTGCAGGCGACATCATGTTTGACGAAGCAAACCCAGCCGCATCGAGCGTGTCTGTGTCCATGCCAGCGAAATCCATGATCACGGGTTGGGAAGCACGTTTGGGTCACTTTATGTCCCCAGATTTCTTTGACGCATCCGACGATGAAATGGTGAAATTCTCATCCACTTCCATCGAAGTGACAGGCGACACCACTGCGATGATCACCGGTGACTTGGAACTGAACGGCGTGACCAAATCTGTTGTTCTGGATGCCAAATTGAACAAGGCAGACACACACCCAATGGCCAACAAAGCATGGTTGGGCTTTGATGCGACAACAACGTTGAAGCGTTCAGACTATGGCCTTGGCGCATTTGCACCAGCCGTTAGCGACGATGTAGAGGTGAAAATCTCTCTCGAAGCGATGATCGCTGAATAAGCCAACACAGTTTTGCGAAAAGGGCGCCCATTGCGGCGCCCTTTTTTATTTGACCAATTGAGCGGTTAGCTCGAAAGACACCGAAACGTTGAAGGCTAGGTTGTTCTCGGTTGCTTGAACTGCGCCGATGTCGTGGCTGCGTCTGTCAATGGTTGTTGAACCGCTGGCAGTGGCCACACCGTCGACAATGTTCAAGGTGAACGGCAAGTCGAGAGGCGCATCAACTCCGTGCAGATTAAGCGTGCCTTTAGCGATATGGCCCGTGTCATTTGCTTCGATCTTGGCGGTATAGGTGGCCGTGCCGAACATTTCAGAATTCAGATACTCCGCACCAAGGGCCTGCGCTGTCACACCACCGAGTTCCAAAGAACCAATGGACACGGTCACCACCAAATCGCCTGTCTGCGAGGCTTCGTCATAAGAAATCTCGGCTGTCCAGTCTTTGAAGCTGCCCGTCACGTCGGAGCCAAACTGCTTTACCGTAAGGCCAAGGGAGCCTGACTGAACCTGCCAATCGCTGCTGACTTCGGTCAACTCGGCGGCGGCGGCCACGTCTTTGTCCTTGCCTTGCAGCCCAATGACAGACCCAAGCCCCATAGCCACCAAATAGATCACAACCGCGCCAATGATCGGGCCTTTGGGATGGTGTGTGTCGATATTTGCGGGCAGGAACGGCGTCCCTGCCAGCATCCGGCGCAGGGTCGCGTCCTTGTCAATAACGTGGTGTTTCAGCGCGCCTGCAACGTGCAGTATAATCGACACTGCAAGGATTTTTGTGAATACGAAATGCCAGCCCGAAAAGAATGCAGAGACGGCTTCGGATTTTGGCACAAAGGGTAAAGAATCCCCGAACGGCCAGTAAATCGGCGCAAAGCCTGTGTCTGCAGCGTGGTGCAACCAACCCGACAAAGGCACAATCACGAGCGAGATATACAACAGCCAATGCACGATTTCGGCCAGTGTCGCCTCCAGTTTATGATCTGCGTTCAACAACCCGGGTTTCGTGTTCGAAAGCGCCCAAAGAATACGCCCAAGCGCAACGAAAAAGGCGGTGATGCCCACGGTTTTGTGCATAGAGAAAACAAAGGCCGCTTGGCTCACACCTGCTTCGGTGGTGAAGTCGATGGCGTTGGTACCGTACATGCCCAGCCCGAAGGCTGTAAAGATCAACAGCGCGGTCAGCCAGTGAAACGTTTTGGTGATAGATCCGTAATGGGTGGCGGTGTTGCGGGTGGTCATAGGCATTCCTTGGCGTTGAATATCCTTCCATTCTAGCAGGCCCTTCAAAGGGCGCAATTCATTCTGCGTCTACTGGTTGCGATTGGGTCAAGAAACTTGCATCCTGCGCGTCACCCGCCTAAATCGCGGGGACAAAATAACGAGAGGACAGTTATGACACGGGCATTTGTATTTCCAGGGCAGGGTGCACAAACCATCGGTATGGGGCAGGCGTTTGCCGACGCCTATCCTGCAGCACGCGCAGTGTTTCAAGAGGTGGATGACGCGCTCGGCGAAAGCCTGTCGTCGATGATCTGGGAGGGCGATATCGCCGATTTGACTCTGACGCAAAACGCGCAGCCCGCTTTGATGGCGACCTCGATGGCGGCAATGGCTGCGCTGAAAGCCGAGGGTGTCGACGTATCTGCGGCGGACTACGTTGCGGGGCACAGCCTTGGTGAATATTCTGCGCTCTGTGCGACAGGCGCGATTTCATTGGCCGATACAGCGCGTTTACTGCGCATTCGCGGCGAAGCGATGCAAGCAGCAGTGCCGGTGGGGGTCGGCGCGATGGCGGCCTTGCTCGGCCTTGATTTTGAAGGCGCGAAAGCCGTTGCCGAGGAGGCGGCGCAGGGCGAAGTGTGCCAAGCGGCAAACGATAATGATCCGGGCCAAGTGGTTGTGTCAGGTCACAAAGCCGCCGTGGAACGCGCGGTCGAGATTGCCAAGGAAAAAGGCGCAAAGCGAGCGGTTATCCTGCCAGTCTCCGCACCATTTCATTGTGCACTGATGCAGCCCGCTGCGGACCGCATGGCCGAGGCATTGGCGGACGTAACCGTAAATGCGCCAAGCGTTCCCTTGATCGCAAACGTGCGCGCGCAAGCGGTGACAGACGCCGAAGCCATCAAAGATTTGCTGGTGGAACAGGTCACAGGCTCCGTGCGCTGGCGCGAAAGCATGGGCTGGGCCGCCGCACAAGGCGTGAGCGA
>CALLAV010000246.1 GCA_938001995.1 uncultured Amylibacter sp.
GCGAAATTGGGGTGGCAAGGGGAAGTTATTGGCCGAGCCCTAGGATCAGGTTGAAGAGCACAAAGGGCACAACTGTGATAACCGCGGCGATCGCTATGACGACGCGGGGGAACAAGGTCTCAAACCGTCGCCAGAGCACGCCAAGCATGACGCAGACCAGCAGGATTTCTAGCACAGATACGATATTTCCGTGATGATTGCTGTCCCAATAACTCACGGGGCTTTCAAATTTCCACATCGTAAAAGGCCAGAAATGCGCGCGCGCATCATCGACGTGAAGGGGAAAATCAAAGATCAGATGGATGAAGGCAGCACCTGTCAGTGCGATCATCCATTTGTTTCTGAGCCATATGGCACCGCCCAAAAGAACCGCCCAAATGACAAAAGAATTGTCCACTGCAAAAATCTGCTGCCAGTAATCCGTGTAATAGATGTCGCGGAAAATAGTGGTTGTTGGCGTTTCGAGAACAAACTGGTGCCAAAAGAACATAAAATACAATGAAAAATCTGGTATAAACCCACCTAGTAGGGCTGCTGCTGTGACTTTGCGTTGCTCTGGCTTGGCAAAGAGTGCGGCGGCCATTATCAAATGGGTTGGAGTGTTCATGCGTGTTCAAATCTGCTTGGTGTAAAAGAGTATAGGGTGTGGGATGGCGAAGTCCATTATGATCCAGGGGGCTGGGTCAAACGTTGGAAAATCCATGATTGTTGCTGGGTTGTGCCGTGCGTTTGTGCGTCGCGGCCTGCGCGTGCTGCCGTTCAAACCCCAAAACATGAGCAACAACGCCGCTGTCACAGGCGATGGCGGAGAGATTGGTCGCGCCCAGGCCTTGCAGGCGCGGGCGTGCAATGTGCAGGCGCACACGGATATGAACCCTGTTTTGCTGAAACCCGAAACGGATTTAGGCTCGCAAGTGGTGGTGCATGGCAACCGCGTCGGGACGCTGAAGGCCCGTGAATACGGTAAGATGAAATCGACGCTGATGCCCAAAGTGCTCGAGAGTTTTCACCGACTGGCAGCCCATTGTGACATCATTCTGGTCGAAGGCGCTGGCAGCCCCGCCGAGGTAAATTTGCGCGAAGGCGACATTGCCAATATGGGCTTTGCGCAGGCAGCTAATGTGCCTGTGCTGCTTACGGGAGATATTGATCGGGGCGGGGTTCTGGCGCAACTGGTGGGCACGCATGTGTTGCTTGATGCCGACGACGAAGCATTGATTAAAGGCTTTCTAATCAACAAGTTCCGTGGCGACGTCAGCCTGTTTGATGAGGGCCTTCAAATTGCAGTGGAGAACACGGGCTGGCACAGTCTTGGTGTTTTGCCGTGGTTTAAAGAGGCCTCAAAACTGCCTGCCGAAGATGCAACCGATCTGGGCGGCGGTGGGACCGGGGCGTTCAAAATTGCCGTGCCACGCCTGTCGCGGATCGCGAATTTTGATGATCTGGATCCGCTAAAGCTGGAACCAGGCGTCAGCGTTGTCATGGTGCAACCAGGCGAACGGATGCCTGCGGATGCGGGGCTGATCCTGATCCCTGGTAGCAAATCCACCATCGGTGATTTGGCGTTTTTGCGCGAACAGGGCTGGGATGCGGATATCCTGAGCCACGTGGAACGCGGCAAACCTGTTCTTGGGATTTGCGGCGGGTATCAGATGCTCGGTGCAGTGATCAAAGACCCAGAGGGGATCGAGGGGCCTGCGGGGCAGGTTCAGGGGTTGGGCCTATTGGAGGTGGAAACCACCATGACCCCGAAAAAGACCCTGACCGAGGTCTGGGGCAGCGATCTGGCATCAGGCACGGATGTTGAGGGATATGAAATCCATATTGGTCACACACAGGGGCCGGATTGCCTGCGCCCGTGGTTAGAGATTGAGGGGTCCGAAGAGGGCGCTTCCAGCGAAGACGGTTTGGTACGCGGCTGTTATGTGCATGGCATCTTCAGCTCTGACGCGTTTCGACGTGCCTATTTGGCGAACCTTGGTGTGGAAACGGGTGATCTTGTGTTTGAAGACGTGATAGATGAAACGCTTGATGCGCTTGCGGATCACATAGAAGAGCATTTGGATGTAGAGATGATTTGGTCGCTGGCGGCTGAGATTGATCTGCCGCCAGCGGCTTAGGCGTTAACCTTAAATTTTATTCAAAATCGCGGGAAGCGAGGGCGCGGTGAATTTCACGGCGCACCAACTTGCGCACATTTCGGGTGATCCGATCACCCAGTTCGCCCTGCAATTCGGACCGCACCATGTCTGACACCATTTCGCGAAGGGTTTCTTCGTCCATTAAACTGTCTTCGTCGGTGTAATCCATCGGTTCTGCGAACATAGAGGCGCCGGCGGTTGCGCCGCGTTCTGGTTCTGGAGCCGTCAAAGGGGGCTCGCGATCAATGATTGTATCGCGAATGCGCGGCTCTTCTGCGGCAATCTCTTCTTCTGCCACATCTTCTACGGCTTGCATGAAATCAGGTTGCGCGGGGATGTCTTCGAGCGGTGCTTCAAACGGGCTGTCACTTGGGAAGCTCAGGTCTTCGTCTTCAGCTTCTTGTGCAACGGTTTCTGCGACGTCTTCCAAAAATCCATCTAACTGCGCATCCTCGGCGGCGATGTCTTCTGCTGCTTCGTCTTCTTCAAAGGACGGCGCGCCTGACAGGTTTGCAGTCAAAGGCGGTTCGGCCCGCGCGAAATCCTTCATCGACAGGTGCAATGCCGACATCATTTCGGACGTCGCATCCGCAGAAACTTCTTCGCTCACTTGTTCTGTTACTTCTTCCACCATTTCGGCAAAATCGGCTGTGGCATCGTCTGCGTTTGTGTCGATGTCTTCGATATCTTGCACATCTACATTTTGTGCAAGTTCATCGTGCACGTCTTCGACGGCTTCGGACATGACAAGGGATTCGATATCCGCGATACGTTGTTCCAGATCTGCTGCCGCTGGGGCAGGGCCGTCTGTTTCGGGGACGCGCAGCGATGGGGTCAGGACAAGTTTGTCCCGCTCGGCTGCGTTGCTTTGGTGCAACAAGTTTGCGCCTGTGTTTGGTGTCTCGTCCTTCGTGGTTTCCGCGTCTGAACCTGTTCTCGATTCTTCTGACACCAACCGACGGATGGATGATAGAACGTCCTCGACGTCCATTTTTCTGCCTGTTTCGGACATTTGTCCACTCCTTTTGCCTCGGCCGTGAGTGTACTCAGAAACGCAGATTCGGGCAACTGTTGGTGCGGATCAGCCGCCGTTTCTTTTTTTCAGCTTGTCCAACAACTTGAGGCGTTTCTCACCCAGATTGCCCAATTGTTTCTTTGTTACAGCCCGCGCATTCACGTCTGGATTGTAGATTGGGACACCCAGATTTAGGTGCTGCGCGGTCATCAATCCCATTTCTGATAGGACTTGATACTGCGCTACATATTGATTGCGGATCGCTGTGACCAATTGGGATCGCGCGTTCAACAATTCTTGTTCCGCATCCAAAGCATCAAGCGTGGTGCGCGCACCGAGCTTTGCTTCTTCACGCACGCCATCAAAGGCAACTTGTGCGGAGCGGACCTGTTCGCGGTTTGACTTGATAGACGCGCTGGCGGATTTCCAACTGGCCCAAGCGTCCCGCAGGCTTTGACGTGTGACATAGCCAGATTGCTGCACGTTCGACAAAGACTGCTGATACAAAGCAAGGTCACGCCGTCGGTTGCTGTCCAGTCGCCCGCCTTGATAAATGTCGAAGGTACCCGTGATCGTCGCGGTGACGTCATCCGTGGTCAGCTCATCGCCGCCAAAGTTTGTCCCCATCGAATACCCGACTTGTCCGTTAATACGTGGGATGCGGTTCTTGAACGTCGCTTTCGCAGTCAGCTCGGCGGATTTGGCGTTGAACTGTGCCTGCATCACGCGAGGGTGCTTTTTTATGGCAACGGCTTCGGCTTTGGCCACGGTGCTCGGCAATTTTGGGGCGGCAGGTGGGTTGCGAAGATTGCGCGGGGGAATGCCAACGACAGCGGTGTACGCGTTTTCGGATTGGGTCAACAGGCCACGGTTGGTTTCCAATTGCGACAGGGCTGCGGCAAGGCGTGCTTCGGCTTGGGCCACATCTGTTCGCGTCACTTCGCCAACTTCAAAACGGTCTTTTGCGGCGCGCACTTGTTCGCGCAACACACGCACGTTGTTGAGCGCCAAACGCACGAATTGTTGGTCACGACGTACGTCCACATAGGCTGTCACCGTGCTCAGAAGAATGTTCTGCTCCACTTGTAACAGGGCCTGACGCGCCGCTAAGACACCCATGCGGGCGGCTTCGACGCCCAACCGGTCTGCGCCCCCGTCAAACAGTTGAATGGTCATTGTTGTGTTAAACGTCCAGACCCCGCGCGGATCACGCAGATCACTGCGTCTGTTCAATTGCGCAGCCCGCTGTGCCTGCAACGTTTGTGTCAATGTCGGCAGCAGGTTGGCCCGTGCCGAAATTACGTTTTCGTCTGTAGCGCGCAAAGACGCTTGTTGTGCGATGATTTGTGGGTTTGTTTGATACGCCAGCACCAGCGCGTCGGCCAGTGTTGTGGCAACGGCGGGCAAGGACAGCGTTGCAAGCGCAAGCGATAGACCTGTAATCTTTAATCTTTTAAACATTCGCGTCTTCCGTCTTTGTGCCTCTCAGGGTCCGTGTGACCTTGACTGCTTTTGGTTATCCAAAGGTAAATTCGGCTGCTTTTTCAAATCCTGGCAGGGTTGGGGCTGTTGCGGCAAACTCATTGCGCCAGTCCATGCCGTTTTCACGTTTATAGCCAATTTTACACCGCCCCATGCCGTCAGATTGGCGGATCGCAGCGATGCGGCCGCCCACTTTTAACTGATCTGTTACGGCTGACGGAATGGTTTCCGCCGCGCCTTGAAGCATTATAACGCAATAGGGCCCGTGTTTTGGCGCACCTGCGGCCAATTCGGCCGTTTCCACCATCACATTGTCCGCACCATGCGCCGCCAGCAATTCTGTGGCTTCATTCGCCATGGCTTCGTCGGATTCAATGGCGACCACTGCTTCGGCCATTTTGGCGATCACAGCAGAGGAATAGCCAAGGCCACACCCCAGATCGAGCACCAGTTCATCGGGCTGGATGTTCACCGCGTCCAGCATTTTCGCAAAAGTGCGCGCGTCGAGCAAAACACGTGACCGCCCCAGCGCGATATGTTCGCCCATGTAAGCAACAGAGCGTTTGGCAGACGGCACGAATTCCTCGCGCGGGACTGTCAAAAGGGCGTCAATAATCGGGTATTTCGTCACATCCGAAGGGCGAACCTGACAATCAACCATTGTTGTACGTGCCGCAGTAAAATCCGTCATCGCGAGACCTTTGAATCGTTTGGTAAGCAGTTGATACTTGTAGTGCCATAATGCGGGGGGCGCTGCAACGGGATAGGCCGCAAAATGACGCGGCTTGGCGGGTTCAAGCGTTGGACTGTGCGGCTTTGGTCACGGTTGCCGAAAGCGGCTTGGCGCTGCCTGTTGATGAATGCATGTATTCGAACGGCTTTTTGCCCTGTTCGCGCGGCGTGCGCAGCAAAAAGAACTTGCCGATGCCAGAACGGGATCCAACAGCGGGCGCATTGGCATCTGTGGGAAAGCGGGCCTGCCAGCCTTTGGGCAGGTTAAGCCCATGTTTTTGTGCGTTTTCTCCCATCCAGATCAATGGGATATTTGACAGCTTTCGCGCCGCAGGGTGTTTCCAAACATGCCCGCCAATATCCGCATGAGCCCCTTTGAACCACACTTGTTCAAGATGCCCTTTCCATCCCGGCTCCACATCCCAGATCACAGGACAATAGGCGTCGCGGTCCTCATCAAGCGCAAGCGCCTGATAGCCTGATTGAACAGGATCCGAAATGTTGGTGGAATGAAACTCCGTCGCCATAGGCGCAAGGTAGGTCAGGATCGGATAGGGCAGGCCAAGCGCTTTGACGGTGTCCCAAACGCCGATCATCTCGATCGTTGTGGTGTCATGACAGTGGATTGATCGAAAGGTGCTGCACGCGGCTGGACTGGCTTGTGTTTCATACAGGCTAAACGCCATGCGCAGCTTATCAGATGTGGTATTGTGAGACCGCAAAAGGCCGACCGTGCCAATCATCCCAGAAATCGAACGCACCGCATAAGCCCCGCGCGAAAATCCGAACAAGTAGATTTTATCGCCTGCGTTGTAATTCTCTGCCAGCTGCGCGTAGCCGTCGAAAATGGCCTGATTGATCCCCCAGCCCGATGCGATAGTGACCCAATTCCAAAAGCCGTGGCCCTGAATGCCGGGGTGATACCACAAAGAGCCGTCTTCGGGTTTGTGGACTTCTTTGAGCAACTTATAGAGCAGACCCGCGTTGGTTTCCTCATTCTCGCCGATGCGGCTTTGTGTGCCGTCGATGATCACGATATGCTTGCGCGGCTTGCGTGATGGATCAGGGGCAGGGGCCGCGCCCGCTGATCGGGTCAACGACGATTTGAGGCGGGCTGTGAACCGTCGCCAGAGAGATTGCGATCGGTCGCTCATTTAGCTCCTTGCAGCCAAGTCCACATGCGCAGCGGCGTCACTGGCATGTCTACTTGCTCAATGCCTTTGTCCCAAACAGCATCTTGCACGGCGTTCATTACGGCGGCCAATGCGCCCACAGTGCCAGCTTCACCGCAGCCCTTCATGCCGATTTCATTGGCGGTGGAGGGCACCAATTCGACGTGGAAATCCATCATTGGAACATCCGTTGCGCGTGGCATCCCATAGTCCATGAAGCTGCCTGTAAGCAATTGGCCCGTTTCATCGTAAACCGTGTTTTCCGTGATCGCTTGGCCGATGCCTTGTACCACGCCGCCATGTACCTGTCCCTCTGCTAGCAGCGGGTTAATCAGCAGGCCAAAGTCGTCCACTACGGTGTATTTCACCACTTGCGTGTGACCTGTTTGCGCATCGATCTCTACTTCGCAATAATGCGCCCCATTCGGGTAGCTGCGTCCTGGAAGATCGTATTCTACAGATTGATCCAGCAGATCGTCCAGACCCTTTTCTTTGGCCTTCTCAACCACTTGAGGCAGCGTGATGCGTCGATCCGTGCCAATAATGTTGAACGCGCCATCGGCGAAATCCACATCGCCTGCGGCCACTTCTAATTCGTCCGCCGCAAGCGGTTTTAGCGTATCAATTACCAGATCAGAGGTCTTAAAGATCGAATTGCCCTGCATGGTTACAGAGCGTGATCCCCCTGTGCCACCGCCCACAGGAATCGCGTCGCTGTCCCCTTGGATGATGTTTACTTTGGCAGGGTCCCAGCCCGTCTTTTCGCACACCAATTGTGTATAAGCAGTCTCATGCCCCTGACCATTCGATTGCGTCCCGACATAAAGGTTCATGACCCCATTATCAGCAAACTCAATCCGCGTGGTTTCTTGCGGCGCGCCAAGAATGCTCTCGATATAGAAACACAGCCCCAAGCCACGGATTTTGCCGTTTTCAGCACTCTTCGCTTTCCGCGCCGCAAACCCAGCAATATCTGCCTCAACTTCTGCGCGGCTCAGCACTTTGTCAAAATCGCCCGTGTCGTACAACTCTCCCGCCAGCGACGTGTAGGGCATTTGTTCTGCGGTGATAAAATTCTTGCGGCGAAGTTCCGATTGATCCATCCCGAACTGGCGTGACGCATGGTCCATCAAGCGCTCGATCACATAAATCGCCTCTGGCCGACCTGCGCCTCGATAGGCATCCACCGGGGTTGTGTTGGTGTAAACACCCTTCACGCCGAAATAGCCGATTTGCACGTCATAGACGCCTGGAAACACCTTTTGCGCCAATGTGGACTGGATATTCTGTCCATAGCCCGATGAATAGGCCCCAAGGTTGGAAATCGAATTTATGCGGATCGCGACCAGCTTGTGGTTCTCGTCAAATGCGCCTTCGGCCACTGTTGTCAGATCACGGCAGGCATTGTCAGACAACATTGCTTCGGATCGGTCAGGATTCCAGCGTACGGGTTGGCCCAGCATTTTGGCTGCAAATGCCGCCATCATATATTCGGGGTAGGCGTGAACTTTCATCCCGAATCCGCCACCCACATCAGGGTTGGTGATGCGCACGTTTTCCGTATCCATCTTGAACGCACCTGCAATGGTGCGTTTCATGCCCCAGACCCCTTGGCCCGAGAAACACAGATGCATTTTGTCGCCATCGACCTCTGCGTAACAGGTGCGCGGTTCCATCGAATTACAGATCACGCGGTTGTGGACTATATCAAGCGAGACCGTATGCGCCGCGCCGTCAAAGGCCGCATCCGTGGCAGCCGCGTCCCCAAATCCCCAGTCATAGGCCAGATTGTTTGGCGCTTCTTGGTGCAGTGTGTCGCCGGTAAAATCCAACCCCATCGTGGTTGGCAAATCATCATAGTCGATCCAGATCGTCTCGGCGGCATCGCGTGCATGTTGCAGGCTGTCGGCGACGACCATCGCAACGGCTTCACCCGCGAACAGCACACGTTCGCCCGCTAAAATAGGGCGATAAGGGATCGGTGCGGTTGTTCCATCCACGTTTTCCACAGGAATGCCGGCCATTTTATTTTCCATGACACCGTCAAAATCTGCGGCAGTGTAAACCGCGTGAACACCGGCGCTGGCTTTTGCCTCATCCGTATCAATGTTCCCGATTTTTGCGTGCGCCATTTGCGAGCGAACCACATACAAGAACAATGCCCCCGCTGGCGCAATGTCATCGGTGTAGCGCCCTTTACCTGTCACCAGCCGCACGTCTTCTACGCGGGCAGCGGGTTGGGAAATACCAAATTTCGCTGTTGGGATGTTCATGGGCTCACCTGAAATTAAAAACGTTAGCTGTAGGGTATGCCAAACTGGCGCAAGGTCCAGATCAAACCTTACGCAATTCTGCGTGTTTGATGCAAAAACGAACGGGAGTGGTCGGATTTGGTTCGACAGGTCGGCCAGCAATTGGCAAGCTGTCCAAAACAGATCGGAGGCCCCCATGGATCACGTCAGCTTCACCGCCATGAAAGACGGCACCAAAGAAGACTACGCTTTCTTGGAAGAACACGAAATCGAATACACCAAAGGCACCGCGGATCGACTGCTCCACGCGCTCGAACATCTGGACGAAGGCCTGTCAGGGTATCAAATCACCCGCATGGGACACTCGGTGCAATCGGCGACGCGGGCTTGGCGTGACGGCGCAGATATCGACTGGATCGTCAGCGCGCTGCTGCACGATATTGGCGATATCTTTGCACCCTACAATCACGATGAATATGCCGCGACGATCCTGAAACCCTTTGTGCGCGAACAATGCCGTTGGGTGGTGGAAACCCACGGGGATTTTCAGATGATTTACTACGGCGACAAAGTTGACGGGGGCGATCAGCACAAACGCGACCGCCACAAAGGTCACCGCTATTTCGACGACTGCGCCGAGTTTTGCGAACGTTGGGACCAATCCAGCTTTGATCCAGACTATGACACGCTGCCATTGGAATTCTTCCGATCCATGGTGCGCGAGGTTTTTGCCCGCACCCCTTACGATCCCGCCGTCATGGGCGCGGCCGATCAACCGCTCACAAATCCAAGAGCAGCCATCGAACGGACCTCTCAAGGTTAAGGAACCGTTAAAAGCCTTTTTGTTTTGAAAATATCCGCGTCGCAGGCATCTGACCGTGCGGCGCGAAAGCGTCAGCCTAGAAAATGTCCCGCAATTGCAGCACTCGCCGCGTCAAGTGCCCCTGACCCATGTGGGACCTGCATCGCCTTCAGCCCCGTATCTATGGTCCCAAGCGCCCCCATCAGCATGACAGGGTTTACGTGCCCCATGTGCCCAATACGCATGACGTTGTCCCAGCTTTTCTGCCCCGGTTCCGCCAAGCCAAGCCCAATACCAAGCGTCAGGCCCGCCTGATGCTCGCACCAGTGGCGTAGCCGTCCGCATTCGTCATTGCTGGACAACACAGTTGTCACCGCCTGTGACCGTTTCGCGGGGTCTTTGATGTTTAACTCTAAACAACCCCAAGCCTCCACGGCGGCCCAAACGGCGCGGGACATGGTCAGGTGACGCGCCCATGCGGCCTCGATTCCTTCTTCATGCACCAGAATATTCAATGCTTCACGCAACCCATACAGATGATGCGTTGGTGCTGTGCCGCAAAAATGTTGGTAATAGACTTCGGGGTTCGCGCGCGGCCCCCAGTCCCAATAGGGCGTTTTCAGATCAGCCGCTTCGCGTACTGCTTCTGCTTTGTCGTTGAAAAACACAAACGACATGCCAGCGGGCGTCATCAGCCCCTTTTGACAGCCCGTCACCATCACGTCGACGCCCCAAGCGTCCATTTCAAAGCGATCACAGCCCAAAGACGCGATGCAATCCACAAAGAACAGGGCAGGGTGGCCCGCATCGTCAATCGCTTTGCGCAGGTTTGGGATGTTGTTCTGAACAGAACTCGCCGTATCCGTCTGCACGGTGAACACAGCCTTGATTGAATGATCCACATCATCCTTTAGCATTTGCACAACGGCGACTGGATCGGCATCCGTATCCATCCCAAAGTCGAGGATCTTTGTGTTAACCCCCATCTGATCTGCCATTTCCGCCCAGCCTTGACCGAAACGGCCTGTCACCAGAACCAAAATCGTATCACCCCGCGAACAGGTGTTGGAAATCGCGGCTTCCCACGCGCCGTGCCCGTTTGAAATATAGATGGCTGCGTTGTGCTTTGTCTGCGCCACTGTTTTAAGGTCGGGAAACAGGGAATGGGTCAGCTCGATCAGCTCGCCTTCGTAGATATTGGGCGACGGGCGGTGCATTGCCGCCATTACACGATCCGGCATCACAGATGGACCAGGGATAGACAGTTGCTCGCGACCAAAATTCAGCGACATAACACAGGCTTTCTGTAAAAGGTAATCGTCCAAGACCTAGACCCGCGCCACCCGAACGTCAAAACGAATTTCATCTTATCGTAGACAACATTGGGTAACGTCAAACAATGCCAGCCCTTCTGCGGTGCGTTCAATACCGCTTTGCCAATACCTCGGGCGAAACGCCAAGAAAGTATTTCGACAGCGTTATCAGGTTCTTAGAGCCGCGTTTTAAATAGCCCTCAGCCTCGTATTTGGCGGCACTTGTGGTCGCGGTGATCGGCAATTCTGTCAGTCGGCCACGCAATTTGCGCACCAATGCTACGTCTTCCATAAGGGGCACATCTGCAAATCCGCCGACACTGTTATAAAGCGCTGTGGGCAGCAGCAATCCCTGATCCCCGTAGGGCAGTTGAAACAGACGAGACCGCATATTTGCCCAAGCCGCCGTGCGTTTGGCAGCCGCCGAATTCGCATCGAACGCCAGTTGAAAATGCGCAGCGTTTTGGGACGATGCCATGTGATTGCGCACCGCCATTGGCCAGTCTTTTGACAACACGGTGTCGGCGTGAACCACCATCAACCAGCGGGTTTTGCAGGCCTTAGCCGCGCAGGCAAGCTGCGTGCCGCGCCCTGCCTTTGACGTGATGAGCGTTGCGCCAATTTCCTCGGCCACCAGCGCTGTATCATCCGTTGATCCACCATCTGCAAAGATCAGCTCTGCAATCAGCCCCGCCTGTACGCCTTCGTACAGGCTGCCAAGCGTTGGGCCGAGCCGTTCAGCCGCGTTCAGCGTTGGGATAAGTATGGTTAGGGGTGCGGTCATGGTCTGTGCTGGTCTTCAATCCGTTCACGCTCTACATATCGTGTTAACCGCCTAAGGGCGAGAGTCGGAATGTGAGGCGAAATGTCAAAGCGGGTTGTATTGCGATTGTCAGGTGCGGATACGCACAAGTTTTTGAATGATTTGGTGACAAATGATCTGGCGGGCATGGTGGGTGGTCTGGTCTATGCCGCGCTGCTGACGCCGCAGGGCAAATACCTATTCGATTTCTTTTTGACGCATGACAAAGATGATGTGTTGCTTGATGTGGCTGCAAGTCGTGCGCCTGCTTTGACGCAACGACTTAGCATGTACAAACTGCGTGCGGATGTGACGATTGCGGACAGCGGTTTGCATGTGCACCGTGGTCTGGGTGACGTGCCTGCGGGTGGCCATGCCGATCCGCGCCATGATGCGCTGGGCTGGCGCATGTATGTTGATACCCCACAAACAGACGATACGGTTGATTGGGACGCAATCCGCGTCGAACACTGCATTCCAGAAGCCGAGGCAGAGCTGATCGCGGACGGGTCCTATATTCTAGAGAGCGGGTTTGAGCGGCTCAACGGTGTAGACTTCCGCAAGGGCTGCTATGTCGGACAAGAGGTAACAGCGCGCATGAAGCACAAAACCGAACTGCGCAAAGGTTTGGCGACAGTTGTGGTGGACGGAACTGCACCGCTTGGCACAGATATTTTGGCGGATGGTAAGGTTGCTGGCACGCTGTACACACAAGCGGCAGGCAAAGGTATTGCCTACCTTCGGTTTGATCGTGCCAAGGGTAAGATGACGGCAGGGGACGCAACCGTCACGCTGGCTTAGTCGTTGCGCACCAGTTTGCAGAAACGGTCGTAAACGGTGGCGTTGGACGCGATGATTGTGCCGTCCTCGATTGGGTTCTTACCCTTGTCCATGCTGTCGATCAGGCCACCGGCCTCTTTCACCAGCAAGATCCCCGCGGCCATATCCCATGGCTTTAGGTTGCGTTCCCAAAAACCGTCGTAGCGACCCGCCGCTGTGTAAGCGAGGTCAAGCGAAGCCGCGCCCCAGCGACGTACACCGGCACACCCTGGCAAAATCCGTGCCAAATCACCCAGCGTTTCTGGCAGATCAGACCGCCCGCCAAATGGGAGACCCGTAGAAAAGATCATTTCGATCATGTTGGTACGACCAGACACGCGCAAGCGGCGGTCGTTCAACCACGCACCAGCACCTTTTTCGGCGGCAAACAGCTCTTCGCCCACAGGATTATAGATCACGGCAGCAACGATCTCGCCTTTATGTTCCAGCGCGATGGAAATCGCCCAATGGGGCAGACCGTGTAAAAAGTTTGTTGTGCCATCCAGCGGATCAACGATCCAACGGCGCGTCGGGTCTTCGCCTGCGATCTCTGCACTTTCTTCGCCCAGCCAGCCATAGTTTGGCCGCGCTTCCATCAGCTCTTCTTTCAGCATGTCTTCGGCTTTCAGGTCCGCTTTGGACACAAAATCACCGGGGCCTTTTGCACTGACTTGCAGATGCTCTACTTCACCAAAATCGCGCATCAAGGAGCGGCCTGCGCGACGCGCGGCTTTGATCATGATGTTAATATTTGCAGACATTTGCGACATGGGAGCAGTCCTGTAGCTGGGGTTGGCTGCTCTTTATGCCTTGTGTCTTGGGTTGCCAAGCAAATTCTAGTCGTTTGCTTGCCGATCCCGCGTGATCATAACAAAATCGCGCATATAGCCGTTGTCCACTTCTGATGAGCGAATGGCTGCATACAACCGCCGTGTCAGGCCGTTTTTGGTTAGTGGTTTGGCCACAAAGTCATGCCCGTATTTTTCCTCTGCGATCACCCAATCAGGCAATACGGACACGCCGCGACCTGATGCCACCAGCAGCATAATGACAGCGGTCAGTTCCACTTGGCGCACGGATTTCGGTTCAACGCGGGCAGGGGTCAGCAGTTCGGTAAACACATCCAAACGGGTTTTATCGACGGGATAGGTGATCAGCGTTTGATCGCGAAAATCCTCTGCCTCGATAAAGGGTTTGTCGGCCAGTGGATGGGTGCGGGCACATACAAAAGTCGGCTCGTAATCCAGCAAGGGGATAAATTCGACGCCGTCCAGTTCCTCTGGATCGGCGGAAACCACCAAATCCACCTCCTCGCGTTGCAAGGCGGGCAGCGCGTCAAATGCTAGGCCCGGGCGGATATCCACGTCCACGTTGGGCCAACTTTTGCGGAACTCTTCCAGAACGGGAAACAGCCATTCAAAACAGGCGTGGCATTCAATGGCGATGTGCATACGCCCTGCTTTGCCCGTTATCAGGTCAGCAAAGTCGTCTTCCAGTGCGTCGATCTGCGGCAGTACTTTTTCCGCCAATTGCAACAGCTTGTGCCCCGCCTTGGACAGTTTCAACGGTTTGGAGCGACGCAAAAACAGCTCCATCCCGACCTGTTCTTCTAGCGCCTTTATTTGGTGGGACAGGGCGGACTGCGTGACGTTCAATACCTCTGCCGCGCGGGCAAGGCCCCCCTGATCGTGAATGGCGCGGATGGAGCGCAAGTGGCGAAATTCCAGATACATAGCAGGCCTAACATGAATGGTTCGCGTATTAATTATTAGAAATATGAATTTGCTTCAAGTTCGAATGTGGTGTCTTTGGACTTAACCTTCAACAGAAAGCTCTGCCATGACCCGC
>CALLAV010000247.1 GCA_938001995.1 uncultured Amylibacter sp.
TGTGGATGATTCCAGCCTTACCGCTCCTCCTGATCCAAGTTTCGTCGGAAGAGCTGATCTTTCGCGGCTATCTGCTGCAAGAGCTAGCCGTGCGATTCAAATCACGTTGGATTTGGTTTCTGATTCCATCTGTTATCTTTGGTTTTCTTCATTATGACCCAATGCGGATGGGATCCAATGCCCTGCTGGTCGTTGTGGTCACAACGTTCTTCGGTATCATCGCAGCCGATGTAACTGTGCGCACAGGCAACCTTGGCGCGGCAGTCGGCCTGCACTTTATGAACAACCTTCAGGCCATGATGCTTCTGTCGCTTGATGGCACGCTTAACGGCCTGTCGCTTTACGTTACAAATACGCATGTGTCGGACGAACCTGCTGTGCGTTATATGCTTCTGTCCAGCTTGGGTTATTTGACGGTGATCTACGTGATTTATCTGTTCATTGCGCGCCGACGCGAACGGCAATCGACGTAGACGCAAATTATTGCATTCATCAGTCGCCACCTTTACATAAGAGCAGCACGCAAATCAGGACGACCCCATGAACTGGATTTCCAACTACGTTCGCCCACGGATTAACTCCATCTTTTCTCGGCGCGAAGTCCCAGACAACCTTTGGACCAAATGCACCGAATGTGACACCATGCTGTTTCACCGTGAATTGGTGGACAGCCTGAATGTCTGTTCCAACTGCGGGCATCACATGCACATCACGCCGCGCGATCGGTTTCATTCCTTGTTTGATGGCGGCTTGTTTACCGAAATCGAAGTGCCTGTTCCCAATGCTGACCCGCTCGGCTTTCGCGACCAAAAGAAGTATCCAGACCGTATGAAAGCCGCGCTGAAGGCGACTGGCGAAAAAGAGGCGATGTTGATCGCTGCTGGTAAAATGGGCCGCTCTAAGATCGTAGCCGCGGCGCAAGACTTTTCCTTTATGGGCGGGTCGATGGGCATGTATGTCGGCAACGCGATAATCGCAGCTGCCGAAACGGCTGTGAAGCAGAAATGCCCGTTGATCTTGTTCTCGGCTGCGGGCGGTGCGCGGATGCAGGAAGGTATTCTTTCGCTGATGCAGATGCCTCGCACGACGGTTGCGGTTGAGATGTTGAAAGAGGCAGGCCTTCCGTACATCGTCGTCCTGACCCATCCGACAACGGGCGGTGTAACAGCGTCTTATGCGATGTTAGGCGACGTGCAAATCGCGGAACCAAATGCGCTGATCTGTTTTGCGGGGCCCCGTGTGATTGAACAAACCATCCGTGAAAAACTGCCCGAAGGGTTTCAACGCGCCGAATATCTGCTCGACCACGGGATGCTGGATCGCGTGACCCACCGCAAAGATATGCGCGATGAGCTGATCACAATCACACGTATGTTGATGAAACAAAAACCAGCCGTTGCCGCCGATCTGCCAGCCCCTGTGCCTGCGCAAAACGATGCAGCATTTGAGGAAGCGGAAAAGTGAGCGCCGAACCATCGGACCACAGCGATGTCATCCTTGAGCGGTTGATGCATCTGCACCCGAAGTTCATGGATTTGAACCTCGAGCGCACCGAACGCCTTCTTGAAACTTTGGGCCATCCCGAAAGCAGAGTACCGCCTGTGGTCCACATCGCTGGTACGAACGGCAAAGGATCCACGCAATCCATGATCCGTGCCGGGTTGGAATCGGCAGGTCATGCGGTTCACGCCTATACTTCGCCCCACCTTGCCCGCTTCCACGAACGCATCCGTCTGGCAGGGGAGCTGATCGACGAAGATCATTTGACTGAAGTTTTGGAAATCTGCGAAAAGGCCAACGCGGGCCAGCCCATAACCTATTTCGAAATCACCACCTGTGCCGCAATCCTCGCTTTTGCCGAAACTGCCGCCGATTACACCTTGATGGAAGTCGGCTTGGGCGGTCGCGTAGACACCACCAACGTTTTCGACAAACCCGAGCTGTGCGTTATCACACCGGTGTCAATGGACCATGAACAATTCCTTGGCGACACAGTTGGCAAAATTGCGTTTGAAAAGGCGGGGATCCTAAAGCGGAACACATTCTGCGTCGTTGGTCCTCAACAAGATGAGGCGCTTGAAGTGATCGAACGCCAGGCCGCTAAAGTTGGCGCGACGCTAAAAATTTATGGCCAGCATTGGCATGTCTGGGAAGAAAACGGTCGCCTGTTGTTCCAAGACGAAAACGGTTTGTGGGATCTGCCCATGCCTGTCCTTATCGGCGCGCACCAAGTGCAAAACGCAGGGGCTGCGATCATGTCACTGCGTATGCTTGGTCAGAACGAAGACGCAGCCATTGATGCGATGCTGAACGCCGAGTGGCCCGCCCGTTTACAGCACCTCAAAACAGGTCCGCTGGTGGAGCAAGCAGGCAGCGCCGAACTGTGGCTCGATGGAGGACATAACGCTGCCGCAGGTGAAGCATTGTCCGAGGCATTGGAGCGTCTGTCACCACGTCCGCTGCATATGATCACTGGGATGCTGAACACCAAAGATGTGACAGGATACCTCAAACCGCTGGCGAAGAATGCGTTGACCTTGCATGGTGTGTCTATCCCCGAGGAAATCAACACGCTGTCGGCTGAAGATACTGTCACCGCGGCGCTTTCGGTGGGAATGGATGCAACTGTCGCGAAAAGCGTGTCAGATGCCATCGCTGCAATCACCGCACGCGACGCATCGGCACGTATTCTTATCTGCGGTTCACTGTACCTCGCGGGGAACATCCTGCGCGACAACGGGTAACAAAAAAGGGCCCCATAAGGGACCCTTTCTAAATCAGTTTTATCAGCCTTAGATGCTGTCAGTGATCCAACCTTGGATTGCAGCTTTAGGGGCAGCACCCGTTTTGTTGGACACAACTGCGCCGTCTTTCACAAGGAACAACGCAGGGATTCCGCGCACGCCGAATTGAGCAGGCGAGCCAGGATTTTCATCCACGTTGACCTTCACGATTTTGACTTTGCCAGCCATTTCGTCTGATAATTCTTCCAGCGCTGGGCCGATTTGCTTACATGGACCACACCATTCTGCCCAAAAATCTACAACCACTGGAATGTCAGAGTTTGTGACTTCTTCTGCGAATGTCGCGTCGGTTACGGATACTGTTGCCATTTTCTTTTCTCCAAAAAGGAATCTTTAGCGTTGGCGCCAACCTATGAACCACAAGCCCCAACGTCAAGATGTGGTGGCTGTTTGTAACGCTTGCATCACGATGTCGTGGTCTATGGTCATCAGTTGTCGCGTTGCAGTCCACAAAACAGCCACGTCCACTACGCGGTCAGGATACATCTGGATCACAGCGGATCGATACGCGCCGAGCTGGCGTAAAATACCCACAGGCGTTTGATTTGGTGTTTCAGGAACCACAAAATTCGTTTTGAAATCAACGATCAAAACGCGATCATCAGTTACAATCAAGCGGTCAATAATCCCGTCCATAACCTGTCCACCCAAGTCGGGAATCGCGGCTGAAACCGCCACCTCGGCCAGCGTTTCAGGATCAAACAAATGCGACAGATTAGGATCATTCAAAACCGCATTTGTTTCGTTCAAAGCGACTTCGAACTCTGCCTGATCCGCAGGTGTGCAATCGCCAACCAACAATTGTTGCGCTTTGGCATGTCGTTGTTCAGGCGTTGATTTTGCGAGGTGCTCCAAAAGCAAGTGCACTTGCCGCCCTTTGCGCATCGCTGCGTCCTGATCGACGCCATCAGCACCCGCAACGACCTTTGCGCCATCCAAACTGCTCGGCGAAAATGTTGAGGGTGGTTTTGTCACAGTCGGGGCCGCTTCTGTTGCCCAACTTGGAAGCGCGATCTTTGGCTTTTGTGAAGCGGTATCTGCATTAACTATTGCTTCAGACCAATGGTGTAACACCGTGGAACACATACCAACGCCAGCCACTTCGGTTTGCTCTATCGGCAACCAATCATTTTGAGCCATCGCGTCTTCGACCAAGTTATACCAACTGGAAGTCGTGTCTTTTCCCGCGTTCCCTGCACCTGCAACAACCAGCCATTGTTCCGCCCGTGTCAGCGCCACATACAACAAGCGCATCCGTTCCCGCTCTTCAAAATCTTTTGACGCGGCTGCTGCCTCTATCTGCGCTGCTGGCATCATTTCCTTTGGCGATTTCCACAAAAAACCGCCATCATCCAGCGGCATGATCTGCGACGAATTGGGGTTGCCGCCGCGCACTTCCGTATCGGGTAAAACCACAATCGGCGCTTCTAGACCTTTGGCGCCGTGGACCGTCATCACCCGAATTTGCCCCGCTGCCGCGTCCATCTCGCGCTTAATTTCAACCTTGCCAGCAGCGAACCAGTTTAGAAAGCCCGGCAGGCTCGGCGCTTCCAACTGCTCATATCGCATCGCTTGTGACAACAGTTCGTCGATCCCATCCTCAGCTTCTAGCCCCAACCGTGCTAGGATGTTTTCCCGTCCGCCAAACCGTGTCATGATCCGCTCGATTAGCTCGTAGGGACGTAAAAAATCGGCGCTGTTTGAAATGCTGATCAGCATCTCAACCTGTGTCGGATACACCGTTGCAAAATTGTCCCGCAGATTCTGCCAAAGCGTCTGCTTCCCGCGTCCATGCGCGACCCGAAACAGATCATCTTCGCTGAACCCCAACAACGGCGACCGCAGGGCCTCTGCCAAAGACAGGTCATCCTCGGGCAGGTCCGCGAATTTCAGTAAAGACAGCACATCGCGCACTGCCAGTTCTTGCCCCACGTTCAAGCGATCAGCCCCAGCAACGGGTAAATTGCGTGCCTTGAGCTCTTTGATAATATTGTGGAAAATCGGCCGCCGCCCTTGCACAAGGATCAGGAAGTCGCTTGGCCGTATGGCACGATCTTTGCCGGGCAATTCCTGCCCTGACGCCAACAAACCGCCGATCCAATCCGCCACTTTTCGCGCCAGAATAATCTGTGGATTATCAGGCTCTGGCGTGTCTACGGGTTTGAACCAAGGGGTATCGTCTTCGGTTTTGATCTTCTCTTCAAACGGCCAAAGGTCAACGCGACCGGGAAGATCTGTAAAGAATGGGCGGTGCAGCGATTGTTTGCGAAATCCAGCGCCTGCATCTCCATCAAACACCTTATCCACCAAACGTAAAACAGGATCGGCAGACCGAAACGAAAACGCCAAATCCTGCTCTTCCAGCCGTTGATCCACCGCTGCCAAACGATCCGAAAACCGCCGCCGCATAACATCAAATTCCGCAGGGTCCGCCCCTTGGAAAGAATAGATCGATTGCTTTTCATCGCCCACAACAAACACGGTCCGTTTCGTGTTTTGTCCGCTGTCACCTGCCGTGAACTCATCGGTTAGTAACTTCACTACATCCCATTGGCTCGGCGACGTATCCTGTGCTTCGTCCACCAGCACGTGATCAATGCCACCGTCTAGTTTATACAGCACCCATTGCGCGGATTTTGATTGGGACAGCAACGCCCCGGCCCGCGCGATTAGGTCATCGTAATCGAGCCGCCCTGCATCCAATTTCCGCTGATCGTACCGCGCCAAAAAAGCATCAGAAAATGCGGCCAAGGCCTCGGCCCGTTCCAGCGCAAGGTGGTTCGCATACCGCCAATACACGTCCGCTGTGCGTTCCGCGATATCGTTGATCGCGTCAACCAGAGAAGGGTGGTTTTTGCGTACTGGGGCTTGTGTTGGCAGGGCATCAACCTTTGCCGAAAGCGCCTTTGCCCCTGTTTTAAACATCAATGTCCCAAGCGCCGCGTCCAGAAAGGCATCAATCGTCTGCGCCTCGATCATCTTATCAACAGAATCCGCTGGCTTAACATTCGACTGCTCCGCACGAATTACACGCGCCACATCACGCAAAACATCGCGTCCATCAGACCCCAGAATATTATCCAAAAACGTATCCGGGTTCTCTTGTGCTGCAGTATGAAGCAGGGCTCGAACAGGCTCAATATTGAGGTCTTTCCGTTTGCTCGCAATCTCTGATAGTAACGCATCTGGTTCCAGCCCCGACATAAATCGCGCCAATCGGTCTACATTTGGCAGGTCCGCCCCAATCGCCAGCTCTTCTAGAATTTCCGCCCGCAGCAATTTCGCCTGACGGTCCTCAAGGACTTCGAATTGTGGCGACACGCCAGCCTCCAGCGGAAAACGGCGCAGCATCTTGTCACAGAATGAATGGATCGTCTGAATTTTGAGGCCGCCCGGCGTTTCCAAAGCGTTTGCAAACAACCTTCGGGCATTGCGCAAATCGCCGTCACTTAGCTGGTCCTCTTCGCCCAGTTGCGCCAAAGCCTTTCGCAATTTGTCATCCCGCATCATCGCCCATTCACCAAGCCGTTCGAACAAACGGTTCTGCATCTCGGATGCGGCGGCTTTGGTGTAGGTTAGGCACAAGATCTTTTGCGGTTCTGTCCCGTGCAGCAACAGTCGCGCCACGCGATCTGTCAAAACCCGCGTTTTACCAGACCCCGCATTTGCTGCCACCCAAGTGGATGCATCAGGCTGCGCCGCACGCACTTGCGCGAGTGTTGCATCGTCGAATTTCGTCATGGTGCACCCCCGACAGGTACATCCACGGGCGCGTCACTTTCTTCCCATTCGCCTTTGCGGGCGAGGTGGTCAAATTCATAGGCAAAGCCCATTTTCTGCATGCGTGGTCGCGCAGGAAATCCCTTAGTGGGATCAGCATAGGCCGTCATCAAATCAGCCAATTCCGTCCAAACCGCCTCTGCATCTTGTAGGGATGTGGGTTCATCACGGACCTCGCCGACACTGCCCATGGATTTGCCACTTAGCCCGATGTATTCCAGCGCGGCTGGCGTCCCTGCTGGTACGTCGTCAAATCCGCCAACCGCTGCGATTGCAGCCTCTAACTGCAACTGTTTCTTAAAATACTTGATCTCATCAGGTTTGGGTGGGGATCCAGATTTATAGTCGTATATGATCAAACCACCATCTGAATCCTGATCAATCCGATCCGCTTTTGCTGTAAGCGTAAAACCCAGCTCTGTGATTTCACGTTGCCCTTCAACTTCCTGTTTTAGAACGGAACCACGGGTTCGTCGCGCTGCTTCGCCCTCAACAAACCAACCCGCAATCCGCGCCAATCGCGCCAGCCAAATGCGCTGTACGGCGGGCCATGGCACTTCTTCTGCGAGCACTTCTTCGGCCACGCTCAGCAGTGCATTGCGCGCATCATCAGGCAAGGCATCAGGCCAAGTTTTTACGAACCGTTCCACCACCGAATGCAGCGCAATCCCACGGATCATCGCGTCAGGCTCTCGTCCCAACGGGTCGAGCCGTTTCAATTGCAAAATCTTAGCTGCATAAACTGCATAGGGGTCGCGGATCAGCCGTTCCACTTGCGTCACAGAAAGCCGATTGATCCGCGCATCGGCAGGGGGAACGGGCGCAGGCCGGACTGCGGCATCAACCCTGTCCAAGGGGCGATCCATCAGGCGGGCAAGATCAATCCAATGCTGCCCACGTGCGGTAATGGTTTTACACGCTGTTTTCCCCGGGTCGTCTAAGCCGTTCATCAAGTTTAAAATTCGCACCATCCACCGGGACGCCACCGTTGGCGCATCGCCGTCGCGCACGGATCGGCTAAGCACCAATTCCGCCGCCCCGCAGCCCTGTTGGAAATCATGCGCAGACAGACCGATCACCCGCTCTGGTGGTGGCAGGCCTATTTGACTGCGCATCGCACGATTTAACCATGGATCAGGGCTCTCAACGCCGGGCCAAATCGTGTCGTTTAAACCGCCGAGGATGACCACATCAGCGCTTTCGACACGCGCTTCTAGCGTGCCCCAGATCGCAATGTTTGGGTGGGCTGCTCGAGAGTCACGTACCGTTTCTGATCCAAGTATGCTTCGAAACAACGCTTGATAATCTGGTACGGACAGCACACCTGCTGCCTCTGCCTCGCGCGTGAGATTGCCAATAACGGAGCGTGCTTTTACGCCCGTTTCCTTGTCCCACAACCCATGGCTTTCTGTCATAGACGGCCCTGCGGCAAGTGTTTCTGCCGCTGTTAAATGTGCTTCGAGAAAAGCATTCAAATCGCCCTTCGTCACATGTTCAAGCGGAGCAAAACACCGCTCTACCCAATCAGCCCATATGCGTCGTGCGGGATTGTCTGTGTCCTTATCTGCCCAGTCTTTGATCGCTTGAAAATCCACAAACGGCGCACCTCCGCGCAACTTGGATTTTTCATACTCCCGCGCAAATCGGCGACTCGATCCATCTGCGGCACCGCTGTCCGTCAACGGATGCTTTAGCAGCGCAATCAGGTCGAGAGGCGTCAAACGATCCCCCATGCAGGCGGCAATCATGCGCAAAAACACACCAGGTGGGGTCAGATGCAACGGTCGTCCCGCACTGTCGTCTGGTAAAATGCCCCACCGTTCTAACGTTGCAGTCACGCGCCGCGTCAAAGTTCGATCCGGCGTGATTAAAACAGCTGATTGATTCTGCTCTGCCGCTTCGCGCAACCGCAATGCCAACGCTAAGGCCTCTTCTTGGGGCGTGTCGGCTTCGATGAGGGAGACGCCCGAAATCGCATCGCTTAAATCATCGCGCAAACGTGGCCCATCGTCGAGCCATTGATCCGTGAATGGCGCAGGGCGCAGCGCCAAAGACACCAGAGCATTTCTGGCTGCATTCGCTGGTGTCGCGACGTCCCAATCGTCGATATCAGAAAGCGTCACACCCGCCCCTTTGCAGAATACTGCCAGCGCT
This sequence comes from uncultured Amylibacter sp., assembly GCA_938001995.1. Classification (GTDB taxonomy): domain Bacteria; phylum Pseudomonadota; class Alphaproteobacteria; order Rhodobacterales; family Rhodobacteraceae; genus Amylibacter. Next base: position 8,739 of record CALLAV010000247.1, read on the forward strand.
GATTGTGGGTTGTCGACTGCCACATCTTTGCCTGTCAAAGCATCCCAGTTGTCTTGGCTCAACGCGCGATCCAAGCCAGGCAATACCACCGCTCCTTGGGGTAGGGCCGCCACCGCCCGCATGAACAACGCGGTTTCCCCGCGCGACCCTGTTGAACCAATCACGATGATTGGGTGTGTCGGCGGTTCCGTGGTCCATTTCACTGCGAACGCCATTGCTGCGGCCCTTTGGCGATCTTGTGGGTCCGTTGGCGTATCGGATTCTAAGTGCTGTGCTAGAATGCTCAAAAATTGCAGGCTGCGGCCCCAATGTTCCGAATGGCTTTCGACGTTAATGGTCGCAAGCGCCGCGAAGGGTACGCCTTCGCCCTGCATCTCGTCCAATACACCTGCAAGTGATTTTGCCAGATCAAACTTTGCCGATTGAGGTGCAACAGTTTCATCTGCTGCCAATAACGCACCGACGGCTTGTGCCAGTGTCAGTTCACGCCGCAGTTTGGACACAGGTTCGGGCAGTGTTATTGGTAAATCTGGGTGGTTTGCAATGTCGGTAATTACACGGATTTTCGGCAGTAAAACTGCACCATCTGCGGCCAGCAGATCCTTTAGTCGTCGCGCCATGCGTTGCGTGTTCACAAAGATTTCGACCCGCGCCAGTGCCTCTGGTGATTGGCCTTGCAGGCGAGCGCGCAGCCCTGTCACAAAGGTTTTAGAAAAGTCACAACCAACGGGCACAGCGAACACGCGGGGTTTGTCGGTCGGGCTAAACATTGGCCAATACCCCCTCTGCCACAGCGATCCCCTCGGGCCGTCCTACGTCAACCCAGCGCCCATCATAGGGCAGTCCATACGCACGCCCTTGACCGATCATTTGATCCCAAATGACGTTCAACGAAAACGCGGACTCTGTGACGTTTTTCAGCAGTTCAGTTTTAATGATCTGCACGCTCCCATAGACATAGGGCGCAGCGGGGCGTGCGCCACGCCGTTCGATCAGCCCGTCGTGCAGGAAAAAGTCTCCAACGCCGGAATATTCGACAGTTTTCTCAACCGGAATTAATGTCAGAAGCGCGTCCATTTGATCGGCGTTCCACGCCTTTTGCAGCGCGACTACAGGATTGTGTCCTGCAAAAATCACGTCAGAATTCAGCGTAAGAACAGGCCCTTCACCAAGGACAGACAGCGCGTTTTTTAATCCGCCGCCTGTTTCTAAAACCTCTGGTTCTTCACGAAGGCAAATCACATCGCGCCCCTTTAGATGAGCCTCTAACTGTTCAGCGCGATAGTGCGTGTTCACAACCACCGTAGAAACGCCATCAAGCAGCGCCAAAGCATGATCGATCAACGGTTTTCCCGCCACCTCAATCAACGGCTTCGGCAGCGTATCCGTTAGCGGTTTCATCCGCGTTCCAAACCCTGCTGCAAAAACCATCGCGCGATCAACTGGCATTCATTTGCTTTCTAATTTGCGATTGGCGCACCAGCGTTGGTTCTGGCACATTTCGTGTGATCCAATCGCGTAAATTCGCCAGTGCAGGGTCTGATAGATCCCGTTGCAAATGTGCCCAAACACGCGGCATGTATTGCAGGTAGTCTTTCTTTTTATCTCGTAGACAGAGCCGTGCGAAAATTCCGATAATCTTAATATTCCGCTGCGCACCCAATATGTTATACGCTGTTTCAAATGCCGTTTGGTTCATTCCACTTTGGGCCATGTATCGTTCTAACATGGTGCGTTGCAGGTCGGGAGGTGTGTCGCGGCGCGCATCCTCTAGCAAAGACACAAGGTCGTATGCGGGATGCCCGACAAGCGCGTCTTGATAGTCGAGCATGCCAACCCTTTTCGCAGCCGAACGACCAGGCAGCCAAATCAGATTTTCGGAGTGATAGTCGCGCAAAACCGTGACATAGACCTCGTTCAAAATTTTGCTACAGGCCTCTGAAATCAGGTCATCAAACTCTGACGCGGCTTCAACTGTTGTAGGATATCCCGTCACTGCTGGCAGATACCATTCCGTTAGCAACTGCGCCTCTCGCAAAAAGGTCGCGCCATCGTAGGGCAATACATCTGTAGGTGGTTTTTGGTCTTTTAAGGTCAGCAACGCATCGACGGCGGCTTCATACAATAACGGCTCTAGTGTTGGGTCCGCTGCACACAGTCGAGCAAATAAATCGTCACCAAAATCTTCTAACAACAAGAACCCGTTTGTCGGATCAGAGGCGAGTATCTTTGGCGCGGACAATCCAGACTCCAGCAACCATTCTGTGATCTTTACAAACGGTTTTGTATCCTCGCCTTTTTCAGGTGGCGCGTTCATCAAAACGGCGCGTCCCAGCGTAGCATCTTGTAAGCGGTCATAGCTGCGGTTTGACGCATCGCCTGCTAAAATTGCACGGTCCGCGTTGCCCCAACCCGCGTCTTTTAGGAAGATGTCAATCAGGCTAAATCTGTCGGGCACAGCGGCTACTCCGAAGGGAAATTCAAATACTCTATCAGAGCAATCGTACTGTCCCATTTGCGGTCCGACCATTCAAGCAAAACCCGCCGTTGATCGTCGTCAATCGTGTCTATCTGAACCGAGAGTGCGCCTTCGGGACGCAAAGCGCCTAACCGATCGGGCCATTCAATGAGGCAGATATCCTCCTCAAACGCTTGGTCCAGGCCGAGCTCATACAATTCATCCACAGACGTAAGGCGATACAAATCTGCATGCCAAATCTGAGTATTTGTTAGCTCGTACACCTGTACCAGCGTGAAGGTTGGCGATGGCACGTCTTCGATTGCGCCAATTTCAGCCAATCGTGCCTGAATACATGTGCGCGCCAGTGCCGTTTTGCCTGCGCCTACTTCGCCAGAGAGCAAAATAGTATCTCCTGCCACGACATTTTCCGCCAGCAATTGGCCGAACCGCGTTGTGTCTTGCATGCTAGAAAGAACGAAGGAGTGTTGCATCGCTGCATTCCTACGCGCGCAGTTCTATCCGTGCAATGGCGAAGGCTATCCCGCCAATTTCTTTTGCTCCGTTTGCTCAGAGATGTCCTGAAACTCGCACAGCACATACCCATCCGCGATAGGAGATACGATCATAAGCAATTCTTGCCCGCTTTTTAGCGTTACGTTTGCCTGCCATTGTGTGCGTTCTGTCAAATCGTTCACGAAATTGCGGAACTCCCCCCAAACGGGTGTCGGTTGGCTTTGTTTCTGGAACACGCGGCTGACATCATTCACCGTTGTTGGGCTGACAATGGATGACAATGAACAGTCCCACATTTCGTCAAATCCATCATTTGCGTATGAGAGTTCGCCAGCCTGATCAAATATCGCAACCGCGCCAGACAGACACTCAAATGCTGCATAAAGCTGCTTTAATTCTGCGCGATATTTCGCTTCGAGTGCGGCAGCACGGGACACGTCTTCAAACAACAACGCGGCGCCGCCTTGGGGATGTGGACGACCCGTAACACGATAAATTTGCCCCGATGGAAGCGCCCAATCCACCTCGTATTTTCCTGTGAATGCGCCGCTTTCCAGCTCTGCGAATTCGGACCGCACTGTCGTGAAATCTTTGGGTTCAGGGATTGCGCCATCATTGCGCAGTCGATCAAGAAAGGTTCGCATGCTCGGCTGTCGCGCCAACCAATCTGGGGCCAACCCCAGCAAATTTGAAAGTGCAGGATTAAACAGGGTAAGGTCGCGTTTCTTGTCAAACACCGCAAGGCCTATGGGCAAATGCGCAAAGGTGGCTGCGAGCGTTTGTACAAACCGTTTCAGCGCTCCGTCTGTTTCCACAAGTGCGGTTGCATCCTGAGCGTAAAACACAACGTTTGACCCAACTTTGGTTGATTGCAGCGTGTAATTGTTCGCTGTCCCTGTGCGCGGTTTTTGCATGGCAAACACTTCAAAGTCGCCGTTTGGCTTAACGGCCTCGGATTCCTTGAACGCGGCGCGCCCTAGGAACGGCTCCTTGGGATCCGCAAGGTATTTTGAACAAAAATCGTTTTGCCATACGACCGTATCATTTTGCTCAATCCAGATTGAAAACGGAGCGGATTGCGCGACGCCACAAATTGAGTTGAGTCGGCGAGATGCCGTGCGCCCAGACACTGGAAGTAGCCACGCCAGACACGTGCCAAGACCAAACAAAAAGACCAAAAGGATCAGAACGGACGTCTCTGACATAGGAACCACACCACTTAACAAATAGAAGCGTTAGTCTTTGGTAAGAAACGTTAATTTGGCGTTAACATATTGCTTAAAATGCGAGGCGTTAACCATCCACGGGAATGCGTTGGTTCTCTCCAAATCCGCCAGAGTGTTCGACCTCTATGTCCTTTCGGGCCCAACGCACATTTACTATTGCGCCAGTCGCCCCTTCCATTGCTTGCATCGTCGCGGACTGGTTTTTCAACTGATATCCATCAGGCGCGCCATTGGTAAATGTTAGCTCTGCGCCTGTTCGTTCCAGCATTGTTTTGGCAATAAACAGACCCAATCCCATGCCCTCGTATTCGGGGCGCGACACGTCTTTGACTCCTACGGCCTTGCGTTTGCTTAGAAATGGGTCGCCGATCCGTCCTAACAATTCGCTTGGGTATCCAGGGCCGTCATCACCGACCACGATGCGGATGGATGTTTCGCTCCACACTGTTTGCACCCAGACGGTGGACTTCGCGAAATCAACTGCGTTTTGAACGAGATTTCGCACGCCGTGGATCAGCTCTGGATTGCGCAGTGCCAGTGGAATGCTGTCCAAACTTGGGCTGGTTTTGGACCCGTTGTACAAAAACTGAATGGATGCGCCGCGGTTTTCATGCGGCTCTGCCGCTTCTTGAACAACGGCCGTTAAAGGGGCCATTTTTAGGTGCAAATCATCTTTGCCTGCGCGACCCATATCGCGCAAAATCTCGCGCAGTCGTTCTGCTTGCGAAGTAATCAGTTCCGCATCCTCGCGCAATTCTGGCTTGTCTTCCAATTCTTCGGCCAATTCAGATGCGACCAACTTGATTGTCGCTAGGGGCGTCCCCATTTCATGTGCCGCAGCGGCCACGACACCACCAAGCAGCGTTAATTGATGCTCCCGTGCTAGGGCCATTTGAGTGGCCGACAGTGCTTGGCTCATGGAAAATGTCTCGCTCGTGACCCGCCGCGCATACCCGCCGAGGAACAGAATTCCGATAAACAGCGCCACCCAATACCCTGCGACAAATAACTGCGGCAGCTCCACGGTTTCACCCGAATTCAAACGCAGCGGAATGTAAAAGAACGGCAATAGGCTGATCGCCCACAAAGCCACACCGCCCACCAAAAGCGTCGCGTTCACACGCAAAACGGTGGCTGAAATCGTCACAGGTGCAAGGATCAACAGGGCAAACGGGTTGTGCAAACCGCCATTTAGATACAGCAAAAACACCAATTGGCCGAGGTCAAACAACAGCGTTAGAGTTGTCTCTTTTTGTGATAACCTTTTGTTTTCAGGTAATATAAATGATGCAGACAGGTTGAAAATGATCGACGCGCCGATGGCAGCAACGCTTAGGCCTAGATGCAGGTCTAGGTCCAAAACGTAATACGCCACAGCAATCGCCACGCATTGCCCTGCAATTGCCAACCAGCGCAAATTGATCAACGTCCGCAGGCGCACCCATTCGCTGCGGGCGTTGTCATGGAAAATCGTCTTTGATGGTTCCGCCATGGTGGGCCGCGTCCTCAACTGATTGTGACGCTTTGGCGTCTTGCTGTTTGTTGCACAACCGTGATCAGTGACGCAACGCTGATCCAAAAAGGGAATCAAGCCATGCAAAAGACAATAGCAATCGCCGCCGCCGCTGTCCTTGTTACGGGGATCGGCGCAGGCGCGCTTTATACGCTTACGGGATCGACACAACAGTGTAGCGGCAGCACAATCGCGGGCGGCACAGCTGCGATTGGGGGTCCGTTCGAATTGGTCAGCCACACAGGCGAAACTGTCACGGATGCAGATGTAATTACCGGCCCGACGCTAATCTACTTTGGCTTCACCTATTGCCCGGATGTTTGCCCGCTCGACAATGCCCGCAACGCAGAAGCAATTGATCTGTTGGATGGAATGGGTCACGACGTTAAACCCGTGTTTATTACCATTGACCCCGCCCGTGATACACCCGAGGCATTGGCGGACTATGTCGAAGTGATGCACCCGAAAATGGTCGGTCTAACTGGCACAGAGGAACAGGTGAAAGCTGCGTCGAAGGCGTATAAAACCTATTACCGCAAGAACGGTGAAGGTGAAGATTACCTGATGGATCACAGCACGTTCAGCTATTTGATGGGGCCAGACGGCCTGTGGGAATTCTTCCGCCGTGATGTTTCTGCCGAAGATATGGCAGAGACCGTTTCCTGTTTTATCGAGCAAGCATAACGCTTTGTTTGACCAAAGCGGTGTGGAACTCTATTTGTGAATGGAACGTGAAAGGGTGAACCATGTCTGAAATTGAACTTCGAGAAATTGGCGAAGACAACTCTTTGATGATTTTGGACGATGATGAACCGTTTCGTCGTCGCCTTGCGCGCGCAATGGAAAAGCGTGGATTTAATCCAACCGCGCTGGAATCTGTCGCTGCGGGTCGCGCGTTTTGTACGGTTTCACCACCTGCCTATGCTGTGGTGGATCTTCGGCTTGAAGACGGAACTGGCCTTGATGTGGTTGAAGTTCTGCGCGCGAAACGAGCGGATGCTAAGATCATTGTTTTAACTGGGTATGGTGCAATTGCCACGGCCGTTGCTGCGGTGAAAATCGGTGCAACGGATTATCTGTCTAAGCCAGCCGACGCAAAAGACGTGACCAATGCGCTGCTGGCGCAACCAGGGGACAAACCGCCACCACCAGAAAATCCAATGTCTGCGGATCGTGTGCGTTGGGAACATATCCAGCGTGTGTTCGAGTTGTGTGATAGAAACGTGTCTGAAACGGCCCGTCGTCTGAATATGCACCGCCGTACCTTGCAACGTATTCTGGCCAAGCGCAGCCCAAAATAATCAGGTCTGTGCCGCCTTCAGAAGCCATTTGCGAAAGGTGCGCATCTTTTTGGTGTCTCGTGCAGCGGGCCACACCAAATAGTAGCCTAGCTTTTCGGTTTGTAACTTGAATAAAATCTCGTATTCACCGCTGTCCAACTCTCGTTCGATCAAGGTACGCGGCTGTAGAGTTACACCCAGCCCAGCAGAAACCGCCGATAAGATCACGGCGGTGTTCGACATTGTTTGCAGCCGAACTTTGGAAAAATCGAGCCCTTCTGACTCTAGCAAGGTGCGTCGTTCCATCGTGTGATCATCGAGCAGCCAGACGAATTCCTCGGTGTCTTTCAGCGTTCGAATTTTCTTGCCTGCAATAATATCAGGGTGTGCCACGACATAGAAATCACCATGGGTCAGCAATTGAGATTCTAGCCCGTCCCAATCGCCAACTCCAAAACGGATCGCGATATCAAAAGGGCTACGGATCAGGTCTTCTACTTCTGAACTGGGTTGAATATTAAGCGAAATATCGGGGTGATCGCGCCAAAACGCCCCCATTCGTGGCATAAGCCAGTTGGCTGCGAAGGCAGGCGTCACGGTCACGCCCATCGGTCGCCCGTCGTGCAATCGGCGCAGATCGTCGATGCCAAAGGCGATTTCCTCAAATCCAGCCCGTAGCCGTGTTGCCAGTGTGTGCCCGTTTTGCGTTAGGGCCAACCCGCGCCCTTGGCGCACCACCAGTTGCTCGCCCAGATCGGCCTCCAGCGCGCGTACGTGTTGTGCAATGGCGGCATGCGTCACGTTCAATTCCGCCGCGGCTTTGCTGAAATTCAACAATCGGGCGGTCGCTTCGAATGCACGCAATGCGGCAAGCGATGGAACTACGGACCAGTCCATTTCAATATGATAGTTCAGCTAACATATGCGAAATATTACAAACTCGCGTTTGAAACGCAAGACGGGTTATGAAGGGATCAACAGAACGAAAGGAAACATCATGTTCAACGCCATCGCAAACACACTTCTGATCGCTACTCGCACCAACAAAGACGCTGCCGAATTCGAGGCCCACTACCGTCATGAAGAGCGCAAGCGCGAAGAGCTGAACCGTCGTAAAACAAACGCTTACTTTCACCCGACGACTCCCCGTCTGGGCTAGGCTTTAACTTTCATTCAGATCGTTAAAGACCTCTATGAACGCACCCTTCGATTCCATCGGGGGGTGCGGTCGCAGTTTGCGGCGCGGGATATCGTCAAACACAGGTTTCCCGAATAGTTTGTCTGCCTCGTCTTTGGAAAACCCTGCAATTTCTACCGCCTCTAACCAAGCTGATATTTTATCCGCCCGTTTGATCTGTTTTTTGATGTTGCTTGGAATTTCCGCAGGCAACCCAAACCGCAGATGGATCGCCCCTGTGAGCCGTTTGTCCATTTCAGCGTAGCCAGGACCCACGGCCGACTTCACAGGTGAGATCATATCCCCAATCACATACTCAGGCGCATCATGGAGCAACGCGGCCAGCTGCCATTTACGCTCCGCCTTGGGATATAACCGTCGATACAATTCCAACACAAACACCGAATGTTCCGCCACGGAATAGGGATAATCCCCGTAGGTCTGCCCATTCCACCGCGCCACAAAGGCCAAGCCATGCGCGATATCCTCGATTTCAATATCTAGCGGGGACGGATCCAGCAAATCCAGCCGCCGCCCTGATAACATCCGCTGCCAAGCCCGTGGTTGTGGCATTCTTTTCCCCGTTTAGTGACCCGCGTCACTGTTTTGCTGCGTGTTCCGTGTTGGACTGTATTTATACCAAAGGATTCGGATATGAAAACGACGATACTGACACTGGCCACTGTGATGCTTCTGCCGCATGTCGCACAGGCGCAGGTCTGCATGACCCCAGACGAAATGCATGCGGCTCTTGTAGATTGGTACGGAGAGGCGCCCACGGGCCCGAAATCCGAAACGGGTATGTTCCCGACGCAAATGTGGGCCTCTGTTGAAAACGACTCTTGGACGCTGATCCGATATGAAACGCCCACCTCTGCTTGTGTTGTGGCCCAAGGGACAGATGTTGCGTCTGTCAACACCACGCCCCAAGTGGTGGCTGCGTTGGTATCAAACCAGTAATCACGCCAAACGATTGCCCTGATCAAAACAACTGATGTCGCAGGGCGGCCTCTTTTGTTGCCAGTTACCCCTTTCTTTGTTAGAGCCAGCCCAAGTTTTCGGGGCAATACGGCCCCACCCACAAAAGAAAGACCGTAAGATGAGCAACGACTATTTCGTCAAAGACATCTCCTTGGCTGAATTTGGCCGCAAGGAACTCGATATTGCTGAAACAGAAATGCCGGGCCTGATGTCCCTGCGTGAAGAATTCGGCGAAAGCAAACCGCTGAAAGGTGCGCGGATCGTTGGATCGCTGCATATGACGATCCAGACCGCGGTTCTGATCGAAACACTGACAGCCCTTGGTGCCGATGTGCGCTGGGCGTCCTGTAACATTTTCTCTACGCAAGACCACGCTGCTGCGGCCATCGCTGCTGCGGGTGTGCCTGTGTTCGCCGTGAAAGGCCAAACACTGGAAGAGCATTGGGATTACCTCGACAAATCCTTCTTGTTCGAAGATGGCCCAAACCTGATCCTTGACGATGGTGGCGACGCTACATTGTACATCCTGCTCGGTGCGCGCATCGAAGGCGGCGAAGAATTTGGCGTGGCGCAATCCGAAGAAGAAGTTGCGATCCAAGCGCAAATCAAAAAGCGTATGGCGGCATCCCCTGGCTGGTTCACAAAGATGAAAGGCCAGATCGTTGGCGTTTCCGAGGAAACAACAACAGGTGTGCACCGTCTTTACGAACTGCACAAAAACGGCGAACTGCCGTTCCCTGCGATCAACGTGAACGATTCTGTGACCAAGTCGAAGTTCGACAACAAATACGGCTGCAAAGAATCACTCGTGGACGGTATCCGCCGCGCAACTGACACAATGCTGGCTGGTAAAACTGCTGTTGTTTGTGGTTACGGTGATGTTGGCAAAGGTTCTGCTGCTTCTCTTCAGGGTGCTGGCGCCCGTGTAAAGGTAACGGAAATCGATCCGATTTGTGCGCTGCAAGCAGCCATGGATGGTTTTGAAGTCACAACACTTGAAGACGCCGTTGAAGATGCTGACATCTTCATTACAACAACAGGTAATAAAGACATCATTCGCATTGAGCATATGCGTAAGATGAAAGACATGGCGATTGTCGGTAACATTGGCCACTTTGACAACGAAATTCAGGTTGCCAATCTAGCTAATTTGAAAATGACC
>CALLAV010000248.1 GCA_938001995.1 uncultured Amylibacter sp.
TAGCCTGAAAAACTTTGAGGATCAGTTGTACTATCTGCGAGCATCGGCCGATCTGCGGTTTGATCGTCAGGCGGAAATTGAAACGCAAATTGGTGATCTCACACCCTTCTTTGGGGCACTGAGTTATTTGTCGAGCAGTTCCAACAAATGGACGCTTGAAATGTATGCGCTGATCCAGCGAACCTGTCAGGTCTGCGAAATGCGGCTCAAACAGCTGTTCGATTGCCCCCGTCCCATTGCCTTTGCGCAAGAGGTGCAGCCGATGATTCAGACGCCAGGTCATGGCACTTGGCCAAGCGGCCACGCGACCGAAGCCTTTGCCGCAGCAACGTTGATGGCGTACCTGACTGACCCGAATTACAAGGACCCCGTGAAAGGCGTGCGCGATCAACTGCCTGCCTATCGGTTGGCGGCACGGATTGCGTTGAATCGCACTGTTGCAGGTGTGCATTTCCCAACTGACAGCATCGCGGGTGCGGCCCTTGGCATTGGGATTGCGGAGTTCATCATCAACTATTCCCGCGGTGCGAAAAAAGCGTCGAGCTATGCTTTCAACGGCGGTGCTTTTGAGGGTGATTTCAACTTGTCTCTTCTGGGGGAAACCATGCCAAACGGTGGGAGCAATACCACCATCACGCGGACCGAGTTCACGTTGCCCACCAAGGGGCGCACGAACCTGTTGTCTAAACTGTGGGATGCAGCTGCGGAAGAGTGGAAAGACTAACCCCCTCCGCCATCGAATGCGAAAGGCGGCGCTGTGAGAGCGCCGCCTTTTTTTAATAGCCTTGGTCCATGCGGGAACGGATTCCGTCTTCGCGTGACACCGTAAGGGGGCCAAGTTGATCGAGCTGGTATTTCGGCTCAAACGACCAGAGCAGGTCTTTTAACGCGGTCATTTCATCCGCAGCGTTCTGGGCCGGCGTGCGCCACGGGCCGATGTTGGGGTTGCTTGCAAAAAGGATCGCCAATTCGCGCGTAATTTGCGGCGCGGCAACAGATGTGCCAGACAGAACGGCTGTGGTCCCACTAAGTGTACCGCTCGCCATCACACCGCGCAGAGTCCAACTGCTGTCACCAATGGCCGAAACGCTTGGGTTTTTCGCAACATAGGGCGCGCCGGTAGCCGAATACGGTGCGGCAAATCCTGTGTCCTCTAGCGCTGCGCCAACACTGTAAACTTGCTCCACCATATTTTCTGAAACCCATGCAGAATGAGACCCACGCGGTGTCACGGGGCCATCTGCAGGTGGGGTGTAGGGCGTTTTCTTCGGCTCTTTCCAAATCCAAAGGCTGTGATCGTCCAGATAGGATTGCCGCGCCAGTGCAGAAAAACCAAGTGGTCGATCATCGCGTTGCACTTCGATGCGCACGTCTTGCTTGGTGCCGTTTGTCCCCAGGGTAATCTTCCACGCGCCAGATGGTGCAAGTGGCTTGCCGCCCTCAAAACTTGCAGTCGGGGCAATCGCGAGAACGTAATATGCCGCCGTAGTCCCGCCACCATCCAAAGGCTGAGGTTTGATCGAATAGACACGCGCCACCGCTTGACCGCTTACCGTGTTTAAAGACACAGATTTACCTGCAGGAATTGCACCGAGTGCCAGCGGATCCGCTTGCAAACACTCCAGTTGCAGCAGCATATCCTCGGGACGGTCGCCGCGCAGTTCCACAAAACTTGGGGTGTAGTCTTCGGATTGCACACGCAGTGTCACGTCTTGGGGTTTGTTGGGATTCAATTCCATATAACCCGTTTGGCGGGTCAGATTGTCATTCCCAAAGGCAAAGACAACGCGCATAGGCATGCCAGTGCGGGCTTCGCGGCGCAAAACCTCGGCCGCGATTTGACGTTCAATTAGGCTGGTTCCGTCCTTTGATCCTGCCAAAACACCCAGCGACAGATTCACGATCAGTGGGCGGTGTTGCCCGTTCACTGCCAGCGCATCCGCCTGTTCAATAATCCAACGCACCGCACGCACGGCATAGGGTTGCAGCTTTGATCCCGACGTATCTTCAACGGCTTGGGGCGGCAGTTGCACAGCGAGCATCGGGCAAGACAAAAGCGGATTGCTTACATCCGCAGGGTCCGCACCAGCCGCGATATCCGCCACATGGGTTCCGTGGGTGCTGGCCAATTCAGACCCAGCGCCCGCTGTAATTCCATGCCAGATCGGGCTGATCCGCTTGCCAAACAGCGCTTCGTTGATCGCGGCATATTCTGCGCTTTCGTCCAATTGCGCGCCCTGTGCCAACAAAGCATCAATCGCGTCTGCACCGATCTGCTGGCCGTTTTGCATCGACCGCTTTGTTCCGTTTTTCACCAGTTCATCTTCGGTTTGCAGCCAAATACCTTGAAGGCGCGTTTTACGAAGCCCACCATTTTGCGTACAAAACCGAGCGTTCAAATAGCCAATTGCGTCGTCCACAACAGCGACTACTGGGGGCAGTAAGGGTTTCGTCGGTTGCGTTGTGCTTGGTTGCGCAGGTCGCGCGGCGCCATTGGGAATGACATCAAATTCCGCTTTGTAGGTCTTTGCAAAAGCCGACACGCTGCGCTTTTTATGCAAGAACAGATCGGGGGCGCCATCAGACAAAGGGTCTTCTATCCACCGCGCAAGCCGCGCGCGTTCTACATTATCCATCAGAAAATCAGACGCAGCCGTGGCCTCGTCCACCTTGCCTGCCAACCACGTCAATGTGTTCGCAATCGACGCGGGGCTGCCCGTCGGCTTAATCTTTACAAGGACCAGCTCATAGCCCAAGGCGCCTGCGTCACCGGGTTGATAGACATGATCAAACCAGTCGCGGTACGGGTCGGTTGCTTTATTGGTTTTGGCTGCGGCCCATGTGAAATGCATTCCCACGTTCTCCGTTATAAATAAGCGAATTCAATACGCCTATCAGACGGCACAAAGACGCGGCCTGTCAAACACTACCGTTCGTTGAGTGTCATTATTTACGGATATTTCACACCCAGTCAGAGCGCGCGGGGCAGAACCACCGAAAACGTGCTGCCCTGTCCAACCACACTGTCAATTTGCAGGCGGCCACGGTGGCGCATGAGGATGTGTTTGACAATTGCGAGGCCAAGACCCGTGCCACCCTTGTCGCGCGAACGGCCTTTGTCGATGCGATAGAACCGTTCTGTCAGCCGCGCAATGTGTTCAGGTGCGATCCCTTCGCCTTGATCGACAACCGTGATGCGCACCATGTCAGGTTCTTTGTCATCAATAGCCGAGGACACGAAGACTGTCGCGCCAACTCGAGCGTATTTCGCAGCATTTTCGATGAGGTTGGAAAACACTTGGGTCAGTTCGTCCACGTTGCCAAACACATCTGGCAGGTCGGCAGACAGGTCCGTTACAACCGATGCTTGTTCTTTGTCCAAAATCGGCGCGAGCGAGGCGACCACCCGTTCAACAATCGGATTTATCGCAACTTTTTCGGTCGGTGCATAGCGTTCGCCAGATTGCAGCTTGGACAGCGACAACAGGTCATCAATCAGCCGCGCCATGCGGGCCGCTTCTTTTTCCATCAGCCCCAAAAACCGATCAGACGCTTGTTTGTCTGTCCGCGCCGGCCCTTGCAATGTTTCGATAAACCCATAGAGCGCCGTCAGCGGAGAGCGCAATTCATGGCTGACGTTGGCGACAAAATCCGTGCGCATCTGCTCTGCTTCAAGGATATGGCTCACATCCTCAAAACTAACCACAGCAGAGGCATCAGAGCGGTTTCCATCAGTGTTCAAAGGCACAACTGTCATACGAAAAGACGTTGGAACCACCAATTGCAAACGCACATCAACGCTTTCGCGATCCTGCCCGTCGAGTACGTCTTCCACGGCACGAATACACCGTTTGTTGGGTACAAAATGCGCGAGTTTCTTGGTGCGGATCCCCGTGCCAAACAGGCTCACGGAGGCCGAGTTTCGATAGACGATGGTTTGGTTCGCATCCACGATGAACACCGCCACGCTTAGCGCGTCCAAAATGCTCTCAATCTTGCGGTCCATGGTGTGGCCTCTCTTCCTTGAGACTTGCATGTCGGATAATGGCAGCCACCTCAACCCGATTATTTGCCTAAACATTCAGCACGATTGAAACGGAATTTTTAAAACGGAACCAGTTTATTGGCGGCAATGCAATCGACTGCACTTTAACAACCGCATTTTATATAAACAAAACCAATTACTTAAGCACAGCCTTGCCGTAGGCGCATAGCGGCATTTCCAAATTGTTCGTTGTCATATCACCTGCCGACGCCCATCTCTGACGCATACAAACGAGCGACCGCTCAGGATCGAAACAGAGACGAAAGGGCACCACAATGGCCTATATTACAGACACAACTCACAGCTTTGGCGCAACCGTTTTGGCGACATTGAACGCCGCCGTAAATGGTTTCGTGACCTTCTTCGCAGACATTTCAGTGGCCAGTTCCCGCATGAATTTCATCGAAGAATTGCAAGCCATGGACGACGCGACCTTGTTCGCCAAACACGGCATCACACGCGGCGAGATTGTTGCCTACGTCTTCCACGACAAAATGGCATTCTAAGCGTTACTGCATCAAACCATCGGATTTGAGACCCGCAAGGGTCTCATCCAACGCCTGAACGGCACGGGCACACAGAAGATCAATTTCATCGTTTGAAATAATCAAAGGCGGCGAGATAATCATCGTGTCGCCCACATGCCGCATCACCAAACCATTGGCAAAACACCGTTCACGACAGCGCAGGCCAACCGTACCTTTGTCCACCTTAAAAGGTGCGCGGTTGGCTTTGTCTGGTGACAGCTCCAACGCTCCCATCAGGCCAATGCTACGCGCTTCGCCCACCAGTGGATGATCGGCAATTTCTGTCCACTTCTTCGCCAAATATGGCGCAGCCTCGTTTTTGACACGCGTCACGATGCCTTCGTCATCCAGCAATCGCAGATTTTCTAGGGCAACCGCACAGGCAACCGGGTGGCCGGAATAAGTGTAGCCATGGGCGAATTCGTCTGAATTGATTACATCGGCAACGGCATCGCTTATTACGGACCCGCCGATGGGCTGATAGCCCGAAGACAGTCCCTTTGCGATGGTCATCACGTCGGGGCGAATATTCAACGTTTGCGACCCGAACCATTCGCCCGTACGACCAAAACCGCAAATCACCTCATCCGCGATCAACAGGATATCCCGTTCGTCGCAAATGCGCTGAATTTCAGGCCAATAGGTTTCGGGCGGAATGATCACAGCCCCTGCCCCTTGGATCGGTTCCGCGATAAAGGCAGCAACCTTGTCTTCGCCGATGCGGTCGATTTCCTGTTCCAGCAACCGCGCCCGTTGAAGGCCGAATTCAGCGGGATCCATATCCCCGCCTTCGCCATACCAATAGGGCTGGTCAATGTGGGTAATGTCAGGGATCGGCATGCCACCTTGCGCATGCATGAACGCCATACCCCCAAGGCTCGCAGAACCCATAGAAGAGCCGTGATACCCGTTTATGCGGCTGATAATCACCTTTTTGTCAGGCTTGCCCATCAGCGCCCAATATTGGCGCACCAGACGGATGTTTGTGTCGTTCGCTTCAGACCCTGAAGACGCAAAAAACGTGTGGTTCATGCCTTCGGGTGTCAGCTCTGCAATGCGCGAAGACAAGGCCACGACGGGTGGATGTGTGGTTTGGAAGAACGTGTTGTAATAGGGAAGCTGCTCCATCTGTGCGGCCGCCGCTTGCGCCAATTCGGAGCGCCCATAGCCAAGGTTCACACACCAAAGCCCCGCCATACCATCTAGGATTTCATGCCCCTCGCTGTCCGTCAGCATCACGCCTTGCGCCTTGGTGATCACTCGCGCGCCCTTGGCGTTCAGCTCGTCACCTTTGGTAAAAGGATGCATGTGATGCGCGGCGTCCAAACGTTGCAGGTCCACGGTGGGCAGGTGATTGTCGATGCGTTTCATTGGGGACTCCCTAATCTGTCAGGACGATCTAACGACGCCTTTGGAAGGCCGTCAAATGAAATCAGATCATCGGCTCGTCAAATGATTGCACGCGGAATTCAGGAACCGACGCCGTGTTCGGCAAAGCAATCGCAAGGGCCGCAATTTCTGCCAGTTCGGCAGGTTGAGTCATGGTTTCAGGCCCCCGATCCGTTAGTGCCGCAGCCATATCTGTTGCAACAAACCCCGGACACAGCGCAGTGGCGCGGATGCCGTCGTCCCACCCATCGCTGCGGGTTTGGGCGGTCATCGCCATCAAGGCAAACTTGCTCATCGCGTATCCCACATGTTTGCCGACCACCCGCTTGCCCGACATAGAGGCCACGTTCACCACACGCCCCTGCCCCGTTTTGCGAAGATGCGGCATGCCATGACGCAACAGCAAAAGCGGGCCTTTGATGTTCACCGCCAACACATCGTCGAGGTCATCCAAATCGCCGTGCTCTATGGTGAAATCACTGTACCGCGCCGCGTTGTTCACAATCCCATCGAGCCGCCCAAAGCGATCCACAGTTTGCGCGACCCAGCCTTTCGCGGTCTGTTCATCCCGCGCGTCGTAAGCTGACAGTAAGACACGGTCCGCGTCCCACCCATTCGTAAGTGCTTCAATCTGGGATACATCCCTCGCACCGAGCGAGACGATATAACCCTTGTCATGCAAGCATTTCGCCACCGCAGCACCGATGCCTCGGTTCGCGCCAGATATCATTACCACACGGCCTTCGGGATCAATCATACCAGTTTCCTTTAGTTTTTGGTGGCAACGGCAGGTGGCGTCTTGGCTTTGCGCGACAACACCCATTCGCGGTACGAGATAAAGCTGACAGAGGCGATAATCAGGCCGCCTCCCATCAGAACCCAAATGTCCACGGACTCCTCAAATACAACGTACCCCAACAAGGAAGCCCAGACCAATTGAAGGAACGTCACGGGTTGGGTCACCGCCAAAGGGGCCGCGCTAAGCGCTTTGGTCATGGTGAAATGGCCGACAGTGGCAAAGACAGCGACGAGCGCGAGCCAGAGGACATCTGTAAATGACGGCGGAATCCAAACGGCATAGGCAAAGGGCGCAAGGCCGATGGTCACAAACACAGACAGCATTCCCACGACAACCGCGGGGTTGGCTTGCATGCTGAGCCGTTTTGCCAGCAAGTAGGATACAGCAAAAAGGGGCGCGGTGATCAACATCGCAGTCTGCCCTTCGTTGATCGCCTCAATCCCTGGGCGAAGAATGATCATGGCCCCGACAAAGGCCGCAACAATCGCCAAAATCCGCCGCGCTGCCAGCTTTTCACCCAGAAAAATCGCAGCCCCGATGGCGATGTATATGGGGGAGAGGTATCCGATGGCAGTGACCTCGGCGATGGGGATGCGGGCCATCGCGTAGAACCACAGGATCACACCCAGCGCATGACAAAAACCACGAATGGAATAGAATGCGATATCGCGCCGTGCAAAGCCGCCTTTGAAAATCTCGCCCATGAACGGCAACATGATCACAAGGCCGATGATGTACCGGATGAACGCAGCTTGTGCAGCGGGCACGTCTGAACCGATATAGCGCACAATGCCAGTGACGCAGACGAACATTAGGCCCGTCACGATCATCCAACTGATCCCCACCCAAGGGCGACCCACGTCGGCAGGAGAAGGTATTGAGGTCATCTTGAAGTCCGCTTCAATTCACGATCATCCAACCGAAGATGGGGGTAAAGCGCAAGCGGGTGGTGTCACGACGCCACGTCTTTGGTTTAAGTAAACCCGTTTTGTTTGAAGAAATCACGCAAGTGGCCCGTGAACACTTCGGGCTTTTCCACGCAGGGCAAATGACCTGCGCCGCGAATAATCTCGAATTGGGCCCCTGTAATCAGATCGGCGGTTTCGCGCACCAGATCGGGCGGTGTTGCGCCGTCTTTATCCCCCACAACCGCCAGCGTAGGCAGGGTCAAACCAGACGTGCTGGTCAGCAAATCCGTATCCCGAATGGCGGCCGACACACGGGCATAGCCTTGGTCCGTGGTGCGAACTAACATGTTACGCCACATAGCGAAATTCGGGTCATTGTGGAACGCGGGCGCGAACCATCGTTCCAGAATCGCATCCGCCATAGAGCCAAGCCCGTCGCGCGTGACCTGCGCAATGCGGTCGTTCCATAGATCGTCGTTGCCAATGCGTGCCGCAGTATCGGCCAGCACCATCAAGCGTACCAAATCGGGGCGTTCTGCTGCGACACCTTGAGCGATCAAACCTCCCACAGACAGGCCCACAAACGCCGCGTCTTTGAGACCAAAGTGATCCATTAACGCAGCAACATCCCCGACCAATTCACCCATCGACCAGTCTGTATCTGGATCATCCGACAACCCATGCCCGCGCTTGTCGTACCGCAGCACACGGTGGTCTTTGGCAATGTCTGCAACGACTGCATCCCAAATGCGAAAATCTGTGCCAAGCGAGTTGGAAAACACCACCGCTGGGGCCCCTTCAGGGCCTTCGATCTGACAGTGAAGTGCCGCTCCGTTTACGGTGACAATCTGGGAAACCATGGCCTTATCCTTTTCGCGCATTGCAATAATCCTGTAACATCTTTCATAAAGAACCAAGCAAGACAACAATTGAGGATGCACCATGTCAGACCTAACCAACACTGCGGCCATCGTAACAGGCGGCGCATCGGGGCTTGGCGCTGCAGTCGCTGCGCATCTGGCAGAGCGCGGCGCGAAAGTCTGCCTGTTTGACATGAACGCTGAGGCCGCGACAGCAACCGCCGCCAAGCTGGGGGCCACATGGCAACAGGTCGATGTGTCAAATGCAGACAGTGTGAAAGAGGGTTTTGAAAAGGCCCGCGCGCAGCAAGGGCAGGAACGCATTTTGGTCAATTGCGCAGGGATTGGGCCTGCATCAAAAACCGTATCACGGGGCGAACCGCATGATCCTGCGCTTTTTGCCAAAGTGATTGGTGTGAACCTTTTGGGATCGTTTTATTGCGCGTCTACTGCGGCTGCAGGGATGGTGGCCGCTGATCCGTCTGCTCCTGACGGGGAACGGGGCGTGATTGTAAACACAGCTTCGGTTGCCGCCTATGAAGGCCAAGTTGGGCAAGTGGCCTATGCGGCATCGAAAGGTGGGATCGTTGGGATGACATTGCCTATGGCGCGGGATCTGGCGGACAAAGGCGTGCGCATCGCAACCATTGCGCCAGGTCTGTTCAAAACGCCATTGTTGGAAGGGTTGCCACAAGAGGTGCAGGACAGTTTGGGCGCTCAAGTACCCTTCCCATCACGGCTCGGCAATCCTGCGGAGTTCGGAAAGCTGGTCGGTCATATCATCGACAATCCGATGATCAACGGCGAAGTGATCCGTCTGGACGGCGCTATTAGAATGGCACCACGTTAGGCCAATTTCACTTTCACCGCTGCTGGCCCGCGAAATCCGAAACCCGTGAATTCCACAGGCCCAGCTAATTCCATATTCGGAAACCGGTCGAACAGCATCGGCAACATTAACTGCGCCAGCATACGTTTGGCGATGTGCATACCTTGGCAGAAATGCGGGCCGTTTCCAAACGCCTGATGGGGCTGCTTTTTGCGAAAAATGTCAAAAGCATCGGGATTTTCATACAAGTCCTCATCGTGGCAAGCAGAGGCTTGGATCGTCATGACCGTGTCGCCCTTTGGAACCAAACAGCCACGGATTTCCACGTCTTCTTTCACCAATCGGCTGCTGACCTGAATGGGCGCAACCCAACGCACCCCTTCGTCAAATGCATCGCCCCAAAGGCCTTCCATCTTGCAAGCATCAAATTGGTCAGGATTGATCAGCAATCCCGCCACAATGGTCAACAATGCATCGCGGGGTTCGTTGATCCCACCCCCAATAGCGATTTTAATGTTGCTGCGGATCTGACTCATTTCAATCGGGTCTTCTGCGTTGACCATAACTGCCAAAGCGCTCGGCCCTTGCTCTGCCTTATGCAGATCGATCATCGCATCAAAACAGGCGTTCATTTCTGCGTTAGCCAGATCGCTTGCAACAAAGGGTGCATCGGCCCAACCAAAGTTCCCTGCCCCGTCGATTAGCACCTGTGACCAACGTTCCATGTCAGCGACACTGGCGTTTGTGATGCCAAGCAAATGAGTCAAACACTCGGCCGCGAAAGGTCCCGCAAGCGTGGTAAAAAGGTCCACAGTTTCACCACGCGGCAGTCCGGCCACGTATTTCTCTGCAATCTTGCGATAAATCGGCTCCCAACTGCCTTTAATATTTTTTGCCGTATAACTAGGTGCCATCGCCCCTCGTTCACGCGCGTGAGCTTCTGCGTCTTTGCGCATTAGGGTGTGTGCCTGAAACGCGCGTTCCATTGGCGTATTTGGATCGTCCGAGCTGAAAATAGCAGGATTGTCTTTCGCCATCCGCGTGTCTGTCGCTTTGGTCAGCATCGTGCGCCCAACAGATTTTACCCGTATCACAGGGGCTTCGGCCCGCAGGCGTTTGTAAATGGGATATGGGTCGCTGATCAGATCGGGGATCGTGATCGCATCATCGATGGGCGCTAAATTTGTCATCGGGTCCTCCACCAGCAACGTCTGAAAGGTGAACGCAGAGCAGTGCAAAAGCAAACGATTTATGCAAAGTCGATGTGGCGATCCCGGGAGGACTCGAACCCCCAACCCTCTGCTTAGAAGGCAGATGCTCTATCCAGTTGAGCTACGGGACCGCTGTGGGGGTAATGCGATGAAACCGCATAAGGATCAAGGCTTAGTGTGTCCAAACCGTGCGACGGTTGGTGGCGAAATTGTCGCCGTACCCGCCAGAACGCACGTTTTGTTTACGCTTTTGGGGCTCAAACACAGTGTAGGGGATGCCTTCGGAAGTGGCATAATCCACAGCCGCGTCTTTGGTTTCAAACATCAGTCGCACTTGGCTGTTCATATCACCAGAGCTGGTCCAGCCCATCAACGGATCAATTTTCCGCGCTTCTTCAGGGCTAAACTCCAAAACCCACGTCTTGGTTTTTGCCTGACCCGAAGTCATTGCATTGCGAGCTGGCTGATAAATCTTGGCAAGCATGGCGTTCCTCTGATTACCCTGAAAGGGCGTTTAGCGCATTTTTGTTAACGAAAAAAGACTGAATCCCTATTTTTTGGAACCTTCTTTTGCCGCTTGATCCAGTTTTTCCTGTTCTTGGGCCGCTGCGTCCGTTGCAACGGCCTCGATTGCGGTGGCCTGCGCGGGGGTGATGTCTTTGGCGTCGTCCAGCCCTGGAATCGCAACCCGGACCTCGCGGCGGGCGAAATCGATACCCGCTTCATCAAACGCGGCTTTCACACGGTTGTAGATTTCTTTGCGGGCCATAAATTGCTTGCCAGGTTTGGCCATAAACTTGCCACGCATTATCATGCCAACATCGTCAAACCCGAACACCCCTTGGGATTTAAACGGCTGTAGAAAGTCGTCTTTCCACGCATCTTCCGCGATCATGTCATTCCCGATCTTTTTGAAGATTTTCTTCACCTTATTGGGATCCGTATCGAACGGAACAGTGAACATCAGCTTCATGATCACCCAGTCACGGCTGAAGTTTGTCAGCTTGGGGATTTCGCCAAAGGGAATGGTGTGAACCAGCCCACGGTGATGACGCAGTTGCATGGATCGGATCGAGATTTTCTCAACCGTGCCCATGGTTCCTTCGACCTCAACATACTCGCCCGTGCGAAAAGCATCATCGATCAGGAAGAACATACCAGATACGATATCCGCCACCAGCTTTTGCGCGCCAAAACCAACAGCCAACCCGATGATACCCGCACCAGCCAGCAGTGGGGTGATGTCGATGCCAATGTTGCCCAGCGCAATCAGACCAAAGATTGCTGCAATCGCAAATTTCGCAATGCCGAGCACCAAGGGCAGAACCGTTGACAGGCGTGAACCACCCGCACCGCCGCCTTCACCACCACCTGGTTCGTCATCGGTCAGATCGAACCCCAGCGCAGTATGTTCCGCGGCCAGTTTGCGGTTGATATAAAGCGAGACCAGTTCCCACACCAAATACCCCGCCGCGATAACCATGAGAATTTCGATCAAACGACCCGCCACCTGCACGCCAACACCCGCAGCCGCCAGATTGCTAAGGTCGATGCCCCAGAACCCAGCGATTGTGACGATCACAAAGGCAAAAACGAAGATTCGACCAATGCGAATGTAGCTGCGTTTGGTTGAAATATAGGCCCGTTCAGCCACCATGCCTTCGCCCTGCATTGGCGGCACAAGGTGGCGCACCAAAGCGCGAATGGCGGTGTCAAATGTAGGCACAAAGGTCAGCAAAAACATCATCTTATAGTGCGGTTGCGTCGCAATCAGATCGAACATGCCAAAACTAATGATGATATTCACCAGCAGCCACGTGCACACGGAAATCGCAATCATATAGCCCGGATACCAGCGCGACATACGATCCTCAAACGGTGTGACGTCATCGCGTCCGCGCGCCAAAGCAACCAGCCCGTCCCAGGCCCGCCAAGAAACGTAAATAAGATAAAGATGGATTGAAAGATTCAACCAAAACCCCAATCGCGATGTTCCCATTGGCACGCCGTTCATGTCATTGAACGTTACAATCGCCACTGAAAAACCCATCAATAGGACGATGCCAAATTGATGCCAGTAGAGGTATTTTGCCGTCCAGTTGTCCGTCGCCAAAAGGCGAAATTCAGGTTTCTCTGGGGCCAACAGGAACCGTCCAAGAGCCAGCGCCAAACGCGGCAAAACCACCATATTGAACACAATAACTTGGGAAAACGCGACCATTTCGGGCGTCATCAAATTGACCGTCACAATCCGCGCAACAATGAAAAAAGCAATCAACCCATAAATCTGCTTTAGCAGACGGAACCCCAAAAATTTGAGCGATTCAAACAATGTCGCGTTGTCGCTGATCACCTGAGTATGCCAATTACGCGTGATCCAGTTCACCAATTTTTCAGCAACAAAACCCGCAAGCAAACCAACAAGGATCGATCCAAACAACTGCAAAATCCCTGCACCGCCAAGCGTATTGTAAAAGTTGTTAAAGCTGGTGGCTTGGCTGGAAAACAAGATCGGAAGGCGGACTGCGGCCTCGTAAACAGAGATCCACGTGCCGTTCGCAGCCGCGTTCAGAAACTCAACAATTGACGCACTTTCGTCTGCGGCCTCTTCCTTTTGCGCGACGGCATCCAGACGCTCGAGCAGCATGTTACGTACATCTGAATCCGACATCCGAGAAACCATGTCGCGAATGTCTTCTTGTGACAGATCCTCTGGATTAACGGTTGGGGCTTCGGCGCTGCCTGTGCTTACGCCAGGCATAACAGTTTGCGCCTGCGAGGCATCAAAACCATTCGCAGCAAATACAAATAAAATTGCGCCTAAGAACAGCGCCGCACGTTTCATCATTTTGAAATCCCCAACATTCGATGGGAATCGACACTACTTGCGTCGAACCGCCACCCACAACCATACGAAACAAAAGCAAAAATGTACCTTTTGTGCAAGTGGTATGATCCTTGGACCTGCGCTGTAAGTGGGGTGGAATGTTTGAGTTTTAGGGAATGCAGGTCGGTTACTGATCGGACGCATGGGAGCGAGGGGTGGGGTGGGTGATATGCACCCGATCAGTAACCAGTCTTGCTGCTTGCAAGAACACTATAGGCATCGCTGCCTGAATTAAGCAATCACAAATACCTTAAAAGTTGCATCATTATTCATTATTTCAACCATAGGCTTTATAGTTTTATTTACCATTTACTGCGCGACCCTCAAACCTTACGACCACTGGCATTCTAACGCTGCCTTGTAGTGACTTTTCGATCTGGAAGTAAAAAACACCTTAACTTATCAGTATTTTTACGGACAAATCGTCCAGTTTTGTCAGAATATGTCAGCAAGGCGAGGCAAAAAACTCGCTGTTTATGGCGAGGTAGCACAAAACTGTGCGACAAGGGTTGAAGAGCGGCCACATTCGCTCATGTTATGCGTCAAAGGATTCGACATGGACCAAACGCTCGTTACTTCGCCCGCCAATTCAAAGCCAGAAAGCCGCCCTAAGCTAGAGGGCGGTAAACGCATCGTCATGCACACACCGTTTAAGCCTGCGGGTGATCAACCGACGGCGATCAAAGAGCTGACCGAAGGTGTAAACGACGGCGAGCAGAACCAAGTACTGCTGGGTGCGACCGGCACGGGTAAGACGTTTACCATGGCCAAAGTCATTGAAGAAACCCAACGCCCTGCGATCATCCTTGCGCCGAACAAAACCCTGGCTGCGCAATTGTACGGGGAGTTTAAATCCTTCTTCCCCGAAAACTCGGTCGAGTATTTTGTCAGCTTCTATGACTACTACCAGCCCGAAGCCTACGTTGCGCGATCCGACACCTACATCGAGAAAGAATCGCAGATCAACGAACAGATTGATCGGATGCGCCACTCTGCCACCCGTGCGTTGATGGAACGGGACGACGTTATTATCGTGGCCTCAGTTTCGTGCATTTACGGCATCGGTTCGGTGGAAACATACACTGCGATGACCATCGACCTGATTGCAGGCAACGAATACAACCAGCGGGACGTCATGGCCGACCTTGTGGCCCAGCAGTACAAACGCAACGACAATTCCTTTGTGCGCGGATCGTTTCGGGTCCGTGGTGACAGCCTAGAGATTTGGCCCGCTCACCTAGAAGATCGTGGCTGGCGTCTGTCTTTCTTTGGCGAAGAGCTAGAGAGCATCATCGAGTTTGATACGCTGACAGGCGAAAAGCACACGACGATGGACAAGGTTCGCGTCTATGCGAACTCGCATTATGTGACACCGCGCCCAACGATGAACCAAGCCTTGAAAGGGATCAAAGCAGAGCTGGAGATCCGCCTAAAACAACTGGTGGATGATGGTAAACTGCTCGAAGCGCAGCGATTGGAGCAGCGCACGAATTTCGATCTGGAAATGCTGGAAGCCAC
>CALLAV010000249.1 GCA_938001995.1 uncultured Amylibacter sp.
GCCGTAAGTGGCCCGCTGGTTTTGTTGGGCGTTCTTATGTTGGTGATTGACTTTTTTCACACAATCTATGTTTTTTATAAGTTGATCGTTGGCGAATGGCATGACGGTCGCGGTAAATTAGTTACATTCAAAAAATCTGAAAGCTTAGAAGGGATATTTAAATGAGCGATCAAGTAAGCGACAAGAGCATGGTTCCAGCAGCACTGTTGTGCTTTTTCTTGGGTGTTTTGGGCATCCACCGGTTTTACATCGGCCGTCCAGGGACAGCGATCCTGATGATCTTGACCCTAGGTGGTCTGGGCATCTGGCAGATCATTGATCTGGTACGGATCATCACGGGTGGCCTGACAGACGGCCAAGGCCGCGTTCTTCAGCGCTGAGCCTGAGAAAATTCAATACAGGAACGCCCCTATTTTGGGGCGTTTTCTATTTTTGGATAAGGAACTGATGTGAACAACGACAAATCAAAAGTGACGGCCTATGTTTTGTGGTTGCTCGTCGGTGCTGTTGGTGGGCATCGGTTCTATCTAGGGCGGATCAAAACGGGAATTGCGCTGGCTGCGCTTTTAGTATCGACCATCGCTGCATCCGTGGCAGGGTCGGTTTACATGATGCAGGCAATCGAAAATGGCGAGCAGATCGTGGACCTTGCACTGGAAGTGAACCCGTTCACTATTTTGACCTATTCCGCTGCTGTTTTGATGGTTATTTGGATCGTTTGGTATGCGTTGGACCTAATCTTTATTCATTTCATGATGAAAAAAGACCGTGCAAACAGTCCGGTAATGTCACAAACACAAACCAAAGAAGTGTTTGAATAGGCGAGACATGGCAGATCACCCACGCGCAAAATCCTTGGTCGCGGCCTATTTCATTTGGTTCTTCTTAGGATACTTTGGATTTCATCGCATGTACTTGGGCCGCCTAAAAACAGGATTCCTGATGCTCGGCATGTTGCTATGCGTACTGGCGATTTTTCTGGTGATTGGTCTGGCAGAGGATACAGGTGGCCTGTCTGATACGCTGCTGATCCCTTTGTCAGTTATCAGTATCGGCACGGCGGTCGTTTGGTTTGTTTGGTATCTGGCGGATGTTGTGCTTATTGCGATTATGGTGCGCCGTGACCGCGCGCAAACCGCCAAGCAGTCGCCTGACACGCTGGAAACAATTTTTAAGTGAGCGTGAAAAACAGTTCGTTTATACGATGCTCTGGAGTAGAGACACATTATGAAAAATTTTCCTGACCTTCCACCGATCTGGACGCTTGCCGCTTTTGCCGCCAGTTGGCTGCTGGCGAAACTTGTCCCCCTTGGGGCCATGCCGGCCTATGGTGTGCAACTGCTTGGCTTGGCGTGGATCGCCATTGCAGTTCTAATTGTGCTGTGGTCGGCGCTGTATTTCAAAACCAACAAGACGACGATTGAACCCCATCACACCCCGACGGCGTTGATTACAAAGGGGCCTTATCGGCTGACCCGTAATCCGATTTATCTGGCGATGGTGATCTCCTCGGCTGGCTTTGCCATTTGGTGCGGCTCTGCCGTGGCACTGATCCCAACGGTCGTGTTGGCGGTTGTACTGCACAAACGGTTTGTGATGCCAGAAGAGGCGTTGCTCATCGAAACCTTCGGTGCACAGGCCGAGGCTTATATCGCAAAATCAAAACGCTGGGCATAATGGCTAAGATTAAAAGCTTTCACGCGCATGTGTATTTTGATGCGGATACGGTGGATCAAGCACGTAGCCTGTGTGAACAGGCCGCAGCACAGTTTGACGTCGAAATGGGACGTGTGCATGAACGCCCTGTTGGGCCGCATCCTATGTGGTCATGCCAGCTGGCCTGCACGCCTGATCAATTCGCAGCCCTTTTGCCGTGGCTCGCGTTAAACCGCGATGGGCTGATCGTCTTCGCACATCCTGAAACGGGTGACAATTTGGCGGATCACCGCGATCATGCCATTTGGTTGGGGACTGGGTTGGATCTGAACCTATCGATCTTTGACACCTAAACACCGAGTGCGTTGCACAGTGCCTCGCCTGTGAAGGTTTTCTGGCCACCCGTTTCAGCGGCTTTCACCAATTCTACGATTTTTGTGTTTATTGGCGCGGATTGGCCTGTGCTGGCCGCGATGTAACAAATCTCGCCATTGATAGTGTCGATTTCGGTTGGTTTTCCTACGCTAAGGTCTTGGGCCATCGATGTTTGCGCATTTGGGTCAAGTTTTTGACGCGGCAAAACCAGCGTGTTGAAGAACCAGTTTGGCATCCGCAGCATTTTCACGATTTTGGCGGCGGGCAGGGGGCCAGATTGGGCGTGGGGCAGATTTGCCCCTTCGACAACGGTTATCGCTTCTTCAAGGATCGCAGCGTAAACGCGGCGGTACGGGCGTTCGCGCAATTGGGCATAAAGGGTTTTGCCTGACAGCGCGTTCACTGGATTGTTCAGGTTTAACAGCAGCTTGCCGTGTTGTACGGCGTCTATGTCGTCGCTGAGTTGGATCGGCTCAATGGCTTTGCGAAGGCTTGCGTGCAAGGCTTCAGTGGTTGGCGATCGCGTGATTGTCACATCGCCAACCGAGGATCGGTTGAGCGTGTTCGCATTGCCCCAAACCACATTGTAGGGAACCATGCCTGCCAGGATTTCGCGATCCGGAAAGGTCGCACGCAGGTCGCGGATCGGTTTAAGGCCGTTCAACAGGCAAAGGATCGGCGTATCAGCTGTGGCGTATTTTGCGATGTCGGCAATGGCATTGGGCAAAGTGGTTGATTTCACGGTGACAACGATCAAGCTGGCGTTGCTTAGAACAGAAGGATCGCTTGTAACCGTTGGCTTAAGGGAGAGTCCATTCGAGGCCGTAAGGCCCGTTTCACCAAGTTTCAAAAGGCTTTCACGCCCCAATAACGTCACTGGCACGCCCGCATCCGCCCAGACAGCGCCCACATAACAGCCAATCGCGCCAGCGCCAAGGAACACGATAGGGGCGGTTGTTTTGGTCATCGGCTCACGTCCTTTGAAGTTTCCAAACGCTAGCATGTAGGTGTGATGATGCAACCAATGCTGCTGCGTTTATGACTGCGTTTTTGAATTGTAACAATTCGCTCTCGAATCCTTTATTGGTCAAAGAGGGATTGTTTTGGCTATATGCTAATCAACACGACAGGAAACGAGCAACGTTATGCGTAAACTACTGGCCGCCTTGGCCCTCAGCACATTTGGGTTTAGCGCCCCCGCAACGGCGGACAACTCCGTGGTGGTTGTCGAATTGTACACTTCACAGGGGTGTTCGTCCTGCCCGCCCGCTGATGAAATTCTTGCGGAAATTGCAGGGCGGGACAATGTTATCGCACTTGGTCTGCATGTGGATTACTGGGATTACCTAGGCTGGAAAGACGAGCTGGCCCATGCAGCCTTTGCCGAACGGCAAGCGCGGTTTAACACACTGATGAAAAGCCGCTATCGTTTGGTGACACCGCAGATGATTTTCAACGGTGAACACTATGTGGCAGGGCCAAATCGGCGCAAGACCATGATGTACATCGATATGATGAGCGCTGCGCCAGAGCCTGTGAATATGACACTGACGCGCACTGGTGGTTCGCTTGAGATCAAGCTGAGCGCCAAGGGCGGCAAGTCTGCACCCTCGGATATCCACGTGGTCGGCTATACGCCAAAGATCCCCGTGAAAATCAAACGCGGTGAAAACGCGGGGCGGCATATTGAATACGTGAACACCGTGACATCATGGGAAACCATCGCGGATTGGGACGGTGTCGGGGCGCGGACATTGCGTCATGATGTCAGCAGCGATGGCAAATATGCGGTGATTGTACAGACACAGAACCTTGGTCCCGTTTTGTCAGCGCGGCGGCTAGATTAAGGTAAAAAACGTTTTAGGTGCAGGGCGTCTGGGGAAACTCAGGCGCCTTTTTGTTTGGCTGAGAACGTTTCGCGGTACCATACATAAACGCCCGCGCTGATGATGATGGCAGCACCAAGGATGGTGGGGGTATCAGGGACTTCAAAGAAAAAGAGAAACCCCCAGAGGCCGTTAAACAACAATGTCACATAGCCGAATGGTGCAAGGTAAGACGCCTCGGTGATTGTGAAGGCGCGGATCAGCAGATAATGACCGATGCCGCCAACGACACCCATGGACGTCATGAACCCAGCATCGCGCAGGCTCGGCGTTTCCCAGACCGTTGGCACAATCAAGCAACTGGCGATGCAGCCGATAAGGGCTGTGTATAGGAAGCTGGTCCAGGGGCTTTCGTCTGCGCCAAGAAAGCGTGTCGATATGGCGTACCCCGAAAAGCAGAACGCGGCGAGGGCAGGGAGAAGGGCGACAAAGCTGAACACTTCTGTTCCGGGGCGAATGATGACCATAGCGCCGATTAAACCGACAAAGACCCCGATCCAGCGACGCAACCCAACTTTTTCGCCCAGTACAAAGAAGCTAAGAATGGTGATGAACAGAGGGGCGATTTCGAACACGGCCGTGGCCGAGCTGATAGGAATGTATTTCAGCGAGGTAAAGAACGACATGGTTGCGCCAAACAAAAAGGCAGAGCGGATGAGTTGTAAGCCGATGTGTTTGGTGCGCAGCAGTTTTGTCAAAAACGGCGCAAGCACCACAAAAGCGATGACGGTTTGCGACGTGTAGCGCGCCCAAACAACTTGAAGCGGGTGATAGCGGTCCGTCAGGCCCTTTGCGATGGCGTCCATGATCGAAAACAGGAACAGCGTGGTTAGGAACAACAACGTGCCTTTGGCAAGGGGGCCAAGCCCATCCCAAAAGCGCAGGGCAGCTGTCACTCTGGGGCCGAAGCTTGTGCCACGCCGATCATCGAATCGCGGTTAATTAGGGCGGCAAGCGCGGTTTCGTCCATGTCCGCGGTCCCTTCGGGACGCGCTGGCAGGATCAGGTAACGCATGTCGGCGGTGCTGTCGTGAACGCGCACTTGTGTGGTGTCAGGCAGGGTTAGGCCGAATTCAGACAGGACCGCACGCGGGGTTTTCACCACACGCGAACGATATGCCCGTTGTTTATACCAATCGGGCGGCAGACCGAGAAGGTTGCGCGGGTAGCAAGAACAGAGTGTGCAGACGACAACGTTATGCACGTCGGCCGTGTTTTCCAGCACAACGAGTTTCATGGCGTCGGCGTGAAAGCCCATTTCGTTGATTGCGGCAGAGCCGTCGGCCAAAAGACGGGCTTTGTAATCGGGGTCAACCCAAGCGCGGGCGACAACCTTTGCGCCATCTGCGGGGGAGCGGCGGTCCATCGCCTCCACCGTTTGGGTGATTTCTTCGCGGGTGAGGATGCCTTTTTCCACCAGCAGTTCGCGCATGGCGATTTCCATCGCCTGCCATTTGGTCAGCGGGTGGTCCTGGTCGGGTTGGTAGGGGTGGCCAGAAGGGGACAGGTGATCGTGTTCATGCCCGTGGTCGTGATGATCATGTGGCATTTACAGGCTCCAACCAATGTTCGTAGATTTCTGCGTCAAGCGTGTCTGTCGGGGTTTCGGCGTCTTCGCCCCAAACCTCGACCATGGTGAAGCGGACGCGCACGAGTTTGCGCATGTCTGGCTTTTGACGATAGGCCCGTTGTTCGGGGTTTTCAAACGCACCGAGTTCCCGTTCAATCACGCCCGTTTTGCCGCGTAAGAAAAACGGGGTGCGCACGTGGCCAGGGGGAAACCAATCTTTGACGCGGACATGGTGCTCGCTCATTCGCCGCCTCCTGCACAGTCGCCGTAGGTTTCACCGCGCGCGGTGACTTCGGCCATTTTTGTGGACAGTTCTTCCAGGCTGTAAGCACCAGCCTCGAGCATGTTTTGATTCACGGATTGGACCCATCGTTCGTAGTAGGTCATGGTTTCGAACGCCTCTTCGCCCATGTCCTCAAGCACGCGGCGCAACCCGTCCACGGTGAAATAGCCTTTGCCCGAGGTCAGGACCAAAAGGGCATCCACCCGCTTTTCCCAAAGTGCAAAGTTGTGCTGATCAAAGTCGATGTCGCCCGCGGGCTGGCCGCCCATGTCGTGCCATCTGCGAATTGTTTCATGTGTCATAACGTTAACGTTACGGGAGTTGGATTGGCCCTGCAAGCGAGCTATCGTTGATGGGTATAAAAACTGGTGACGTAATATGAGCGGTTCAGCGCTAGACTATATCCCGCGTATCAAGGCCTATTACAAGGCGTTGGGATACGGGAAACCCTACGATTGGGCGCAAATGGACGCCGTGCCCTTTGCGCGGCTGTCAAAGCCGCTTTCGCAAGCGAGGATCGGGATTGTGACCACGGCTGCGCCCTACAAGATGGGCGCGGGGGACCAAGGACCGGGTGCGCCGCATAATGGCATGGCGAAGTTCTTTGAGGTTTATGCCAACCCCATTGAACCTGAACCCGATGTTCGTATTTCACATATCGCTTATGATCGCGTGCACACAACGGCGCTTGATCGACGGACGTTTTTCCCGTTGCGCGCGCTGATGGCCTTGCAAAAAGAGGGCGTCATTGGTGGGGTGAGCGAGAGGTTTTACGGGCTGCCAACCAACAGATCGCAACGGATCACCCACGAAGTGGATGGGCCAGCCGTTGTGGAATATTGCGTCGAAGACCACGTAGATGGAGCGGTTTTGGTGCCAAACTGCCCCGTGTGCCATCAGTCCGTTGCGCTCGCTGCGTCAGCATTGGAGGCTGCAGGGATTCCGACGGTTATCATGGGGTGCGCGCGGGATATTGTGGAGCAAGTGGGCGTGCCCCGATTGCTGTTTAGCAACTTTCCGTTGGGCAACGGGGCTGGGTTGCCCCACGATCGTGCGAGCCAGATAGAAACTGCGCGTATGGCCGTGCAGATGTTGGACAGCGCCCAAGCGCCGCGCACCACGCAGCAATCACCGATTGAATGGTCGGGGGAAGCAAATTGGCAAAAAGACTATTCCAATGCCGACATGCTGAGCCGCGATGAAATCAAACGCCGCCGCGCGGCCTTTGATACGGTAAAGGACGAGGCCAAAGTGGTCAAAGCGGGGTGAATTTGTGCAAGTTTTTGGGTAAGGGGTTGAATTGTAACCAACTTTAAGACCCTGCAAATATGAAGCGTCTAAAAGAGCGTCTTGTTTGAAGCTTCATATATGAAGCTTCTGGCGAACGCGTCTTAAATGCAGGGTCTTGATTTGCAGGATTTTTGGTACGGCCAAACGTATCCCCAAACGAAAAAGGCACGCCCTGATGGACGCGCCTTCAAACTTCAAATGGTCGCGCAGCTTACGCTTTGGCGACAGGGCCAATCATCATAATCATCTGACGGCCTTCCATCTTGGGCATGTTTTCAACTTTACCCACTTCTTTTTCGGTCACAGCATCCGCCACACGGTGCAGCAATTCTGTGCCAAGGCGCTGGTGCGCCATTTCACGGCCACGGAACCGCAAAGTGATTTTCACTTTGTCGCCGTTTTCGAGGAACTTATAAACGTTGCGCATTTTCACATCAAAGTCGTGCGTATCCGTGTTTGGACGGAATTTCACCTCTTTCACTTCAATGATCTTTTGCTTTTTACGGGCCTCGGATTCCCGCTTTTGCTGTTCATATTTGAACTTGCCGAAGTCCATGATCTTAACAACCGGTGGACTTGCGTTTGGGGAAATTTCGACGAGGTCGAGTCCTGCTTGAATGGCCAGCTCCATCCCGCGCGCGGGAGAGACTACGCCGACGTTTTCGCCTTCGGCGCCAATTAAGCGGATTTCGTTGGACGTGATGCGTTCGTTCACGCGGGGTCCAGTGTCGCGCTGTGGTGGCGCGTGATGTGGTCTACGGGCTATTGGATTCGAGTCCTTTGTTGTTATCGTTCAGTCGATGCTTGGAATGTACACTGAATGGCGAAAGGTTCAACCGCCGTTTTTGCCTAAAACATAGGGATATCGCGACCTTCCCCCAAATTGGGGGTTGCATGAGGGCTGGGAATGGCGAAGCTGTTGAGCGGGAAAATGCCGTTTTGCGAATGGCGCTGCACAGACATCAGACAGACTTCAGGGAAAAACAATGAAAAAGACAGCAGGATTTATAGCGCTCGCTTTGGTGGGGATCATCACAATTTGGGGCGTCACTGACAAAACACAAAGGGACAAAGCCACAGCAGCACAAGAAGCAGCGAAGACTGCATCGGAAACCGCGCAAGTTGCAGCACAAACCGCCGAACAAGGCGTGGCGGATGCGACAACTGCGGTAAGCGATGCCGCCGCAGCACTCGAGGCAGCGACTGCTTTGGTTGCAGAAAAGCAAGCAGCGGCAGAGGCAGCAGCAGCGGCCATTCCCGACGCGCAAGCCGCAGTGGACGCGGCCATGACAGCTGTCGGGGAACAAACCACAGCCGTTGAAACAGCACGCACGGCCGCTCAAGCTGCACAAGAAGCCCTTGATGCCGCGAGCTCCAGTGCAGAAACAGACGCGCTTGATGGAGCCAAAGCAGCGCAAGCAGCGGCGCAGGATGCAGTGAACGCAGCCACATCTGCCGTTGAAGAGGCCAAGGCTGGCACAGCAGACGTGATGGCAGCGGTCGATGCCGCAAAAGATGCGTTGGTGTCTGCGTCCTCAGCGGCGGATGCCTCAGCGGCGTCAGCGCTTGAAGCGGCCTCTGTTGCGACAGAAACAGAAACAGCGGCGACATCTGCGCAAACAGCATTCGACGAACTGACATCCCGCGCCGAAGTGGCGGCGTCTGACGACACAGCGCCTAAAGTTGATGAAGCAACGCTCGCATCAGCAGAAACTGCGCTTAATGCAGCCAAAGAAGCCGCCATGGCAGCAGCAGATGCAAAAGCCGCGGCGGACGCAGCAGCGGCAGCGGATCAAGAAGCCCTTGCCTCGGCCCAAGCTACGCTGAACGAAGCCATGGCCACAGCCACAGAAGCCAACGCACCCGTGCGCGCCGCAGAGGCTGCATTGGCGCAAGCGCAGGCAGCAGCCGAGGCACGCAACGCAGATGTAGAAACGGCCATGGCAGCCGTAGAGGCATCTGCTGCAGCCGTTGCAGACCAAGAAGCGGCTGCAGGGGATGCATCCAACGCCTTGGCCCAAGCCGAAGCTGCATTGGCCGAAGCAAATGTTGGCGTTGAAACGGCGCAGGCTGGTCTTGCGAGCGCCACTGAGGCTGCTCAAACTGCGATGTCAGCCGTAACCGAAGCACAAGCCACAGCCGAGGCCGCACAAGCCAGTGCAAGCGCTGCGCAATCTGCGTTAGACACCGCTAAAACAGCAGCAACTGAGGCAAAAGAAGCCGCAGAAGCGGCGCTAGAGAGATTGAACGCGCTGAACTAAGCCACCGATTTACTTGTGAAAACGGCGTAGTCTTGCGACTGCGCCGTTTTTTTACGCCAATTTTCGCCGATTGACTCAGGTTTTTGGAGAAAGGTGGTTGAACTTTCGCTTTTTGATAAGCAAATGCTGCAATGCAGAACATTAACCCAAAAGGGGAACCTGACTATGAAAAATGTTATCATTCTTGGCGGCGTCGTTGTCGCGGCTGTTGTTGGCTACTTTGTGTGGTCTTCGAACCAAGAACCCGCACAAGTCGCTGAAACGCCAACTGTTGAATCCACGACAGAAGCCGTTGAAGACGCCGTCACCGAAACCACCGAAGACACAACAAATGCTGTTGAAGACGCTGTGGAAGAAGTCAAAACCGTTGTTGAAGATAAAGTTGACGAAGCCAAAACCGCTGTTGAAGATGCTGTCGATACTGCCAAAGAGGCGGCTGAAGACAAGGTCGAGGAAGTGGTTAATAATGTCACTGAAAGCGTAACAGAAACTGTGTCTGACACGGTATCCAACGTAACCGACAGCGTGACGGAAACTGTGACTGGCACAACAGATGCGGTGACAGAAACAGCTACCGAAGCTGTGACAGAGACTACGACAGAAGCTGTTACTGAAACCGCGACTGAAGCTGCGACAGAGGCAACAACAGAAGCCGCCACTGAAACAGCAACCGAAAGCGTGACAGAAACGGCGACACAAGCCGTTGAAGGCGCTGTCGACAGTGCAACAGAATCTGTAACGGACGCGATTAAGACTGTGACTGACTAAGTCTTTTTTGTAGACACGATAAGAGGGGTCGCTTTGTGCGGCCCCTTTTTTTATGGAATTTCGATAAATTTACGTTCAAATGTGACCTGATCCGTAGTGTCATCATCATAAGTGATGCGCACCGTGACGCTGCTGATCGAACCTAGCGGTTGATCCGTATAGATCAATTGATCTTCGCCAATGGCTGCTGGGGTCGGACTGTCTTCGTTGCAGGGTGTCAACGGCCACTCTATCAACGGTGCCTCGGTGTTGATCGCATAAGATACGGCCGACAATCCACACCGCCATGCAAGCAAATGGGAAAAGTACAACAGATCCTGCCCATTGAATTTACGCACCGCAATCCAATTTCCCTTGGTGGCGGTCAGGATCGGTTTTACCTCGGCAGCGGTCAGGAATTTACCCTGCGCCACCACAGGCGCAGGGCCCAGAAGAGCGACAAGGGTTGCAGTCTTAAAGATGTTTTTGATCATGTAAGCAGTCTCTTAGATATGTATTTTTGCGGCAGTTGAAAAAAACTTGCAGGCCAATAGACGCCCACCATTTCATTTTAACCTGTCTGTGGCTATATGTCAGCAAAACGAAGATGGGCAGGAACCGTGGCAAAAGACTACAACGTATTTGCGATCGTGCAAGGCGGGCGGCTGGAATATGAAGCCGTGCTGTTTGTGGCGTCGTTCTTTGCCAAAAATCCGAATTTTTCTGGACGTTTGATCCTAGGTGAACCCCAGCCATCAGACCGCTGGGACGAAGATCCCCGCATTAAAAACCCCGCTGTACGGGATTTGTTATTGGATCTGGGGGCCGAGATTATCCCTTTTCACAACGGAGTTTTCGGCAGTCGTTATCCTAACGGCAACAAGATTATTGGCCTGACGTGCCTGCCAGAAGGGGAGCCGTTTGTGTTTTTCGACACAGACACAGTGTTCACTGGGCGGCTCAACCAAGTTCCTTTTGATTTTGACAAACCGACCGCGTCGATGAAGCGGGAAAACACTTGGCCCGAGGTGGATCTATATGGTCCTGGCTACGCGGAAATGTGGAAATCGCTCTATGATAAATTCGAGTTGGATTTTGAAGCCTCGCTTGATCTGAGCCAACCTGATGAGTTTTGGAAACGCTACATGTACTTCAACGCGGGATGGTTTTTCTACAAAGATCCTGCGGAGTTTGCGACCTTCTTCACCCATTACGCCACCGAGATTGAACGTGAAGCGCCGTGGCAGATTGAAACGCAAGAGCTGTATCCGTGGCTTGATCAGATTGCACTGCCGTTGGTGATTTCCAAGCTGGGTGGCGCGCGTGATACCATCCCAAGCGGTTTGCTGGATGGAGAGGTCAGTTGGCATTACCGTTATGTGCCGCTGCTGTATGCTGTGGCCCCTGATGAGGTGGTTGAGACAGTCGAAAAAGTGCTGGCCCCCAACAAGATCAAAAAGGTCGTGAAGGCCCATGACCCGTATCGCCGTTTGGTGTTTCAGGGTAAGGGGCAGAAAATCCGTGATATGTTTGATCGCGAGAACCTTCCGCGCAAGGAAATGGCGATACGGCAGCGGATCAAGAAAAAGAACATGTGGTTCCGCTAGCAGCGATGCGCTGTGATGCGCGGTTTGACTTTGGATATCTGGATCAAGAAAAAGGCTCTTAGCGGTTTATTAACCTACTTGTTGCGGTTTTCTTTTTCAACGATGCCAGAAGTACCTTCGCGGCGTTCCAATTCTGCGAGCACGTCTTCGAATTTCACATCCCGCGATGCCAGCATGACGAAAAGATGAAAGATCACATCAGCGGCTTCTTCTGTGAGGTTCTTTTTGTCGCCTTTGGCGGCCGCGATGATGGCTTCGACGGCTTCTTCGCCGAACTTTTCGGCACATTTTTCGGGGCCGCGTGCGAACAGTTTGGCGGCGTAGGATTTCTTTTCATCGGCCCCTTGGCGGGATTCAATGGTACGCGCGAGGCGGGTGAGGACGTTTGCCATGAGTTATAACCTTACTGGGATGCCAGCGTTGTGCATATGTTGTTTTGCCTCGGCAATTGTGAAATCGCCAAAGTGGAAAATGGAGGCCGCGAGCACGGCGGATGCGCCGCCTTCTGTTACGCCTTCGACCAAATGATCCAGCGTTCCGACACCACCTGATGCGATGACGGGGATGTTCACCGCGTCTGAAATCGCACGGGTCAGGGGCAGGTTAAAGCCTGCCCGTGTGCCGTCGCGATCCATTGAGGTGAGGAGGATTTCGCCAGCCCCTTTGGCGGCCATGTCTTTTGCAAAATCAACCGCGTCGATGCCGGTACCTTTGCGTCCGCCGTGGGTGAAAATCTCCCATTTTCCCGGAGAGACGGTTTTTGCGTCAATGGCGACAACGATACATTGGGAGCCGAAGCGGTTGGCAGATTGTGCCACCACATCGGGGTTTGCCACGGCAGCGGAGTTGAACGAAACCTTGTCTGCGCCTGCCAACAGCAGGTTGCGCACATCTTCTGGCACGCGCACGCCCCCCCCGATGGTGAGCGGCATAAAACACTGTTCTGCGGTGCGCCGCGCCACATCAAACATGGTGCCACGGTTTTCGACGGTTGCGGCGATATCGAGGAAGCACAACTCATCAGCACCTGCCGCGTCATAGGCTTTGGCGGATTCCACAGGGTCGCCTGCGTCGATCAGATCGACAAAGTTCACGCCTTTGACCACGCGGCCGTCTTTGACATCAAGGCAGGGGATGATGCGGGTCTTAAGCATTCTTTTTCTTTCGCCAGTCGAGGTAATAAAGTGTTCCGCCGCCCAAGAGGATCCAGAAGAAGAACAGGTTTGTGTTAGCAAACAGGCTGACGATTGGGTTGGTATTGTAAAGGGCTGAAACGTCGATGGACCCGATCTGGCAAGCCTGCATGATGCCGTCGTCATAGACGCAAATGCCGATGATATCGAGGAAGGTGGCAAACAGCACGACGACAAAGAACACGCAAAGGAACGCGAGGTAGACAGCGATTATGGCGGTTTTGGTGGTCATGGCTTATTCCTTACAGCCCAGATAATGCCCCAGATCACCAGACCCATAGCAAAGAGAACCGTGTAGGGCAAAACGATAAAGGCAAAAGCATAGCCTGTCGAAACAGAACCGTTCACGAGGTTCGAGTAATCGTTTCCGTTTACGATGCATTCGATGGGGCCGCGCGCACTGGGTTTGCAGTTGCCAAGGTTCGCGATGTACATAGCATAGGTGTAGTTGGCGCTGAGGACGAGCAGTGGGGCGAACCAGATAAATGTGACGATGGTTCCGATTTTGTAAAACCGCTTTTTGCGCAGCACCCAGTTTGCGGCGAAAAATAAAACGATGCAAAGGGCAGCAATGGGGATAGCGGCGGCAGCGGACACTGTCACTGCGCCTTTAACAAAGCCGTTGCGTCCGCCACGTTGATTTCACCGTCATAGAGGGCGCGGCCTGAGATGGCACCGTCAAGCGGTGCGCCGCAGTCTTTGAGGGCTTGGAGGTCGGCCATCGATGAGACACCGCCAGAGGCAATGACGGGGATTTTTACGGCAAGGGCGAGGGCGGCGGTTGCCTCGACATTGGGGCCTTGCATCGCGCCGTCGCGGTTGATGTCGGTGTAGATGATGGCGGCGACGCCTGCGTCTTCAAATTGGCGGGCGAGGTCGGTGGCGTCTACGTCGGTTTCTTCGGCCCAGCCACGGGTGGCGACCTTGCCGCCGCGTGCGTCGATGCCCACAGCGATGTGGCCTGGAAAAAGTTTGGCGGCTGCACGCACGAGGCTCGGGTCCTCAACTGCGACAGTACCGAGGATTACCCGTTGTAGGCCGCGCTCCAACCAGCGTTCGATCGTTGCCATATCGCGGATACCACCGCCAAGCTGGGCGGGCACTTTGCAGGTTTTGAGGATGTCCTCGACAGGTTTGGCGTTCACAGGTTCGCCCGCAAACGCGCCGTTCAGATCCACAAGGTGCAGCCAGTCGCAGCCTTGATCCACAAAGGCTTTTGCTTGGGCGGCGGGGTCGTCGTTGAATACAGTGGCTTGATCCATTTCACCCTTATAAAGGCGCACGCAGGCACCGTCTTTAAGGTCAATCGCGGGGTAAAGAATCATGGGGCCG